>CAYPYC010000008.1:0-8577 GCA_964414905.1 uncultured Dehalococcoidia bacterium | reverse complement strand
CCAATCTACATGTATTGGTATAGGAGGTGACCCAGTCGTAGGAACATCATTTGTTGATGTACTGGAATTGTTTAATAATGACCCCGATACTGACTCAGTTGTGATGATTGGCGAAATTGGAGGTACCAAAGAGCAGGAGGCTGCAGATTATATCAAAAATAATTTTAATAAACCTATTGCGGCCTTAATAGTCGGCAAAAGTGCGCCTGCTAATAGGAGAATGGGACATGCAGGAGCAATAATTACTGGTAAATCTGGAAGTGCAAGTGAAAAAATTAATGCCTTGAAATCAGCTGGGTGTTTAATAATAAATTCACCTGCTCAAATCGGCGATGCAGTTAGTGAATTAGCAAATGTTTAAAAAACCGGTAAATGATTAAGACGATTAAATAGATGAGGTTATTTTGTAAATGCTAAAACAATTTGATATTTCTGGTAAGAACATCATCGTAACAGGAGCCGCTAGAGGTATAGGGAAAGGAATCATAAGGGTATTAGCAGATTCTGGTGCTAATATATTGTGTACTGCTTTAACTGATGTATATTTAAAAAAATTGTCAGAAGAACTTAGTTTGAAAAATACTAATATAGAAGTGTTAGCTACCGATAATACAACGATTTCTGGATGGGACAAAACAATTGATCTTGCTCTGCAAAAATGGGGTCATATTGATGTACTTATAAACAATTTAGGAGATGCAATATCTAAGCCTGTGGCGAATTTGTCTGACGATGAATCTTCAATGACCATAATTGAATGGAATAAAATAATAGATATAAATTTGAACCACGCATTTTTGGGTTGCAAAACTATTGGCCCTCATTTTATCAAAAATAAAAAGGGCAAAGTAATAAACATAACAGGTATAGCTGCACGGCAGGGTTCTGCTGGTATGACTGCATATTCAGCCGGAAAAGCTGGGTTGGCTAGATTTACTCAAGCCCTAGCACTCGAATGGGCTCCATACAATATACTAGTTAATTCTATTGCTCCCGGTGCCTTCCCAGATACTGATTTGGAGGATAAAGATTTTTTAAAAGAGAGAACAAAATGGGCCAAATCAAATGTTCCTTTGGGCAGAATAGGTCACTTAAATGAGGTAGGTTATTTAGCGGCGTACCTAATTTCAGATGCCTCAAACTATATGACTGGTCAGACTATATATCTAGATGGAGGGCTTACATACGGTTGAAATAAATATTTATACGGTTACTACGCGATTTTCCAATGTTCCAATATCCGTTATAGATATTTGTACCAAGTCTCCTTCCAATAAGCTAAATTCTGGCGGTGGTATTATCGGAGTACCTGTCAAAAAGGTTGTCATGTCAGGCACAGTGTTACTTTTGGTTAACCATTTTTTAAGACTTACGAACCCCCGTGACATCAATGAGGTTGAAGAATCGTCTTTGAATATCAATTTTCCGTTTCTGAATATAGAACACTGAATAGTTAATGCATTAGGGTTAGTTATGCTGCTTGAGGTTACAAAACTAGGTCCAATTGCGCAACATTTGTTATATGTTTTCGCCTGTGGTAGATATAAAGGATTCTCTCCTTCAATCGAGCGGCTGCTCATATCATTTCCAATTGTATACCCAATTATCTCGTTTTTGAATAGTATCAGTGCCAATTCTGCTTCCGGAACGTTCCAACTTGAATCTTGTCTTATACCGATTTCCTCAAATGGTCCTACAGATCTTTCTTTTGTGGCCTTGAAAAAAATTTCTGGCCTATCTGAATTGTAGACTTTTGCATAAACATCGGGAGTTTCACTTTCTCTTTTTCTTTCCATTTCGCTTGATTTGTAAGTAACTCCAGCTGCCCATATCTCTGTAGGAGTATAGGGTTTGCCTATTTTAAATTCACCAGAATTTTCTTTAGATGAAGAAATTGCCTCTTCTAAATCAATTTTCAGGTTATCTGGGTTTAGCAATGGTAAAGCTATACTATCTAGATCAGTGAAGTTATCCATAGCCAGGTTTAGTAATTCTTCAATATTCGACAAAGGTTTATTTTTGTAATTGATTCCACAAAGCGTTGTTTCATCTATTTGTGCTGTCAAAAAAACTTCTTTGGTTACATTATTGATTATTTTATAAAATCGCATTTAAATCATTCCTTTCAATAATATTTATAATTTATCCAACATAATAACATTTTAAATATTTGGTAGAGACTGTTTAGTTGACAAGAAAAAACGTACAAACATATACTTCCAACAATGGCAATTTTGTATTGGTAATATTTAAACGAAATAAATCAGCAGTGGCAATTTTGTAAAATGAATTTAAAGCAAGGTATTTAATAAATTGGCAAAGTATATTTTTGTGACAGGTGGTGTAGTAAGTTCAGTAGGTAAAGGTATCACTACTGCTTCAATAGGTCGTATTCTCAAAAATCGGAAACTTTCACTTTCAGTGTTAAAGCTTGATCCGTATCTTAATGTTGATCCTGGAACTATGTCTCCATATCAACATGGAGAGGTTTTCGTAACAGAAGATGGGTCTGAAACTGACTTGGATTTAGGTCATTATGAGAGATTTATCGATATCAATTTAAATAAATTGTCAAATATGACTGCTGGTCAGGTATACGTAGATGTTTTGGCGCGCGAAAGAAAAGGAGAATTTTTAGGCGGTACAATTCAATCGGTTCCTCATGTGACTGATGCAATAAAAAAAAGAATCATATCTGTTGGAGAGGAAAGTAAGTCTGAAGTTGTGGTTGTTGAAGTTGGTGGTACTGTGGGTGATATTGAGGGACAACCATTTCTTGAAGCTATTAGACAGTTAAGAAATGAAGTTGGTAGAGATAATGTTTTTTATATTCACGTTACGTATCTTCCTTTAATAAACGCCACAGGTGAACTTAAAACGAAACCCAGACCACACTGCGTTAAAGAACTTAGGGCTATAGGAATACAGCCTGACGCAATATTATGCCGTAGTGAGCATGATGTTGGTGAAGATATAAAAGATAAAATAGCAATTCATTGTGATGTTTCAAGAAAAGGTGTTATTGGTATGCCTACTGTAACCAACATTTATCAAATACCATTAATTTTGGAAGATGAAGGGTTAGGAACATTGATTGTTAATGCATTGAATTTATCAAAAAAAGACGTGGATATGGTTGATTGGAATGTCATGGTTCAAGATATGTTGAATTGTAAAGCAAAAATCGAAGTAGCAGTTGTTGGAAAGTATATCGATTTAAAAGATGCTTATATTTCAGTTAGAGAATCTTTAACTCATGCGGCATTTAAGAGTGGGCATAAATTAGATATAAAATGGATTCATGCGGAAGATATTGAGATGAATGGCCCGGAAAATTTACTTTCCACCGTTTCAGGAATCGTTGTGCCTGGTGGATTTGGTCCTAGAGGTATTGAAGGTATGGTAGAAACTGCTAAATATGCCTATGAGAACAAAGTGCCTTATTTAGGTCTTTGTTTGGGAATGCAAGTTATGGTTATATCTATGGCTAGACATCTTTTATCTTTAAAAGACTCAAACTCTACCGAATTTAGCGATAAAGTACTGGAACCTGTAATAGATTTGATGCCCGAGCAAAAAAATGTTACAGATTTGGGTGGGACAATGAGGCTGGGAATATACCCTTGCGAATTGATGGAAGGTACAAAAGCAAGATCGGCGTATGGCATAGACTTTGTTCATGAAAGGCATAGGCATAGGTTTGAAGTTAATAATAGATATTTAGAAGATTTTGAGGAAGTTGATTTAATTGCAAGTGGTAAATCTCCGGATGGTAAGTTGGTAGAAATAATGGAACATAGAAATCATCCGTTTATGCTGGGTGTTCAGTTCCATCCTGAATTTTTATCAAGACCCAATAAACCCCATCCTATTTTTAAAGACTTTATTGTAAATGCTGCATCCACAATTAGAGAAGGAGGACAGCATTCATTAAATATAGTCTGAACTTGGCTTTCATAATCTGATACTGCAATAAATGTGGACCCTATTGTGATGCTGTGCTACAATATCGTTGTAAGTTGTAGACTTATTGAATTACCTAAGTTTTCCTCAGATTTGATTAGCCCCGCTAGTGACTCTGTTTCCTGCCAAGACCCAAGAATAGTATATTAAAAGATAGAATTTGCAATAAGAAAAGTAATTTTGATTGGGGACAGTAATCATATAAATCAGTTAAGTATTGGCACCCGAATTGTGTTTTGTTCTCCTTAGGATTGTATTGGTTTTAACGTAAATAATGCTTTTAAATTATAGGATGAAGTAAAAATAAAATGACTAAAAAGATAGTTGATAACACTCTTGAAAAAGATATTGAGAAACTGGATGTACTTGAATTTCAAAATAGAGCTGATGCAGATTTGTTTCAGCAGGCATTTGAATTAGGTTTGTACGATGAAGGAGCCAACCCAAAACGTAGGGACTTAATTGCCAAGCTAATAACTCATATCTCTCAAGGAAATGTAGATATAGTAGCGAATGGAGTTTTATCAATTACTAATGACGGCTTTGGTTTTTTGAAGTCGAAGGGTCAGCACAAAAATGCTGGTGACGTGTATGTTTCTCAGTCGCAAATAAGGAGATTTAGTTTAAGGACTGGTGATGAAATTTCGGGTCAAGTCAGGCCTCCAAAGAATGGTGAGAGATATTTTGGATTAATTAAGGTAGAAACGGTTAATACTCTTGAACCGGAATCTTCAAAAAACAGACCACATTTTGAGAAATTGACTCCAATATTTCCCCAGGATTTACTTAAACTAGAAACAAAGCCTGAAGAATTATCTGCCCGGATAATAGATATGGTGGCACCAATAGGACGAGGTCAAAGAGGAATGATAGTTTCTCCGCCCAAAGCAGGTAAAACTACTCTATTAAAGCAAATAGCTAATGGAATCACGAATAATTTCCCGGATGTTCATCTTATGGTGGCATTGATTGGTGAACGGCCTGAAGAAGTTACTGATATGACGCGTTCAGTTGAAGGAGAAGTGTACAGTTCCACTTTCGATGAACCAGTTGAAGACCATTGCAAGGTGGCAGAATTGGTTTTGGAAAGGTCAAAAAGACTTGTGGAGGCAGGGACCGATGTTGTTATTTTACTAGATAGTTTAACCAGATTGACTAGGGCATATAACTTAAATGTACCTACAAGTGGACGTACTCTTTCAGGAGGAATAGATCCCGTAGCTTTGTACCCGCCCAAAAAATTTTTTGGTGCTGCCAGGAATGCTGAAGATGGGGGTAGTTTGACTATAATTGCAGCTTGTCTTGTTGAGACGGGAAGTAGAATGGATGATGTGATTTATGAAGAATTCAAAGGTACTGGCAATATGGAAATTCATCTGGAACGCAAATTATCTGAGAAAAGGGTTTTTCCAGCTATAGACATTACTAGAAGTGGTACCAGAAGAGAAGAATTACTGTTGGATGAAAAGACACTGAAGCAAGTATGGCTGTTGCGTCGTATGGTAAGTATATCTGGGGATAATAGAGATGGTGATTCATCAGATGTAACCCAGAAAGTGTTAGGGTTTATGTCTAAAAGTAAGAATAATGAAGATTTTCTTAATAAACTTAATAAAACAGGTAATGGTTCTAATTAATGAAGGCTGAATTGAACAATATTGCCTCAATGATGTTTTGAATCAGGAGTACACAATATTGGGAATTTTATGTATGCAGATTAAGTTGACATATAAAATCCTCTAATATAATATTCGGTATATATCAATTTGAATATGGATTTAATGCTAAAATACACAAAATCAAGAAGCTATATTTTTAGTTTTGGAATTCTTAGAAATAAGGCGTTCAACTTGCTTGACAATCAAATATTCGTAGTGTAAAAATTCATTTTGTGTCAGATAGTTATTCGTATTTAGAAAATACAAAAAAATAATATAGGAAAATATCCTACCCTTAACAAAAATAGTTAATTAGGAATATCAAAAGGGGGTCGTCGTGAATAAGTTTACGAAATTTTCAGCTCTGCTAGTGGCGGTAGTCACGTTGGTTTCAGGTGCAATGTTGTATATAAGTACAGCATCCGCTGCTGGAACAGAAGTGGTGCTAGGTCAAAAATATGTTAGTAACACCGGAGCAACTAATGGTCTGGGCACGGTTATTGACAATACTGTGACAGTTACTGTGACTGATAGTGCTGCAAACACCAACACTGGATCTGTACAGACTGTATCTGCAGCTAAAACTGTTGTAACAAATATCACTACAGGTGAAACAGTTACACTTGCAGTAGTAGAAAGTGGAAACAATACCGGTATTTTCGCCGGTACTTTTAGTGTTAGCTCCAGTACTACAACTGGAACAATGATAAAAGGTCTTGAAGGTCAGACTATCAAAGTAGAGTACACAACTGCTGCCAACTTAACCATAACTGGTATGACATCAGATAGTGTCACTTATGTTACTGTTGATGCGACAGGCCCTACAATAAGTAATACAAGCCCTGCAGATGATTATGCGAGCAAATCAGGTTCCATCGTCTTCCAGGCTGAAGTAACCGATGCCACAATAGGTGTTGGTGCTACTGCTGCAGCTGCTAAAGCCAATTCTCAAATTGGTGTTGATGGAGCTGGAGTTGTTCCTGTTGTATCTGAAGTAACCACAGGTCTTTATAGGTTGACTGCAAGCGTTGTATTAGCAGCGGGAGCTCACGCTTGGACAGTAGACGTAGAAGACGACCTTGGTAACTATACTCAGTTAACTGGTCTAGATTTTGAAATTGACACAACTGCGACTACTTTATCAACAAGCGGTTCAAACAAAGTTTCTACTGGAGATACTGCAGATTCTGCAACTACGACCGGCGCTATAATCGCTAGTAGTGACAGAAAAGCGATAAGAATTGGTTTTGATGATAAATTAACCGGAGCCAGTATAGATGCTGACGGATCAGACTTCCGTATTTACACTGCAGCTGGCGACTTGGCTATCGAGAAAGCGGAATGGTTTGATAAATCAGCAATTAGTAATAATGTATTTATCACGTTGGTAAACCCAATGGCTGCTGATGCAGTACCTACCGTACAAATTATAGGTGAAATACAAGACGATGCAGGAAACCCAACTACTTATTCAGCTGGTGTTGTTGCTACAGATGGTTTGAAGCCATCAGTTGTCGCTACCGTAACAGGTACGAATAGCTCAGGTAGAGCAGCTTCTGCTGAGACGATAACAGTAACTGTAACTGCTGATGAGGCTGTTACTAATCCTGTAATAACTACTGCTGCTGTAAAGAAAGTTGGTACAGCTGCAACTACCCTGGCTTCTGCTGAAGGTGCAAATGCATTTGCAATAGTAACCACAGGTAGAGAATGGACATATACGTACAAGTTTACTGACGCATCTGATATCGGATTGTATAACGTATACATATCTTTGTCAGACGCTGCTGGAAATACTGAAACAGCTGGACATGCAACAGATTCTAGTCATGCTGATGCCGTTCTGTTTGAAGTAGACAAAGCAATTGGTGCTGTAGCGATATCACCTGCATCCACAGATGATACAGAATCGTTTGTGAATCTTGCTTACACTACAGAAGATGATGAGTATACAACGGGTGCTTTAACACATGATACTCATACAACTGTTACAGTAAGTAGTATTACAGTCGATGCTGTAGATACAACTATCAATACGATTGATAACGTTACTTTCACTTTAGCTGCCCCAACAGGAGGCTGGAGTGTTGGTGAGCACACTGTTGTTGTAACTGCTGCAGACGGTACTGGTAATACTTCAACAGAAACTAAGACGTTCACTGTAACTACAAGAGCAGCATTGAGCATAGCTTTGAAACCTGGTTTTAACCTGATATCCTTGTCAGGCGAGCCAACTAGTTCAGCTATCAATGATGTTATAGCTAGTACTCATCCAATCAATATGGTTATGACATATGATCCAGCTGCTGCTGGCGGATGGCTTGTAGCTGAAAGAAATCCTGACAATGGTAATGCGTTCGAAGGCACGTTAACAACTATTGATTCTTCTACGGCTTATTTGGTAAGGACTACAACCTTCCAAGCATTAGAAGTACTAATACCAAGAGTTAAGCTTGCTGAAAGAGCTTTGCCAAGAACTGTTAGCTTGGGCGCTGGATGGAACTTCGTTCCTGTAATCGATTTAAGTGGTGATTTAGCTGCTGGTGCGTCAACAGCTACAAGTACTTACTTCGCTAGCGTTTCTGCAGATTCCATTCTTGGAATTGATAGTACCGGTAAACTGGCTCCAGTGACCACAGTTAAGGTCGGAGAAGGTTATTTGGTACACATGTCTGCTGCAGATGTGTTGGTACCTGCGCATTAAGTCACTTTAATCTAACAACTTAGATTAGTAACTAATTTAAGCATCCCCCCACCCATAAAGGTGAGGGGATGCTTTTTTTATGAGCCATAGTAATCTGAGTTTTCATAAATAAAAACCTGATCTTGCCTTAAGAGTAGTGACACGTTGTGCTATTATTTATTAATTGAGAAAGTCGAGAAATGGAGTGTTCTGGTGAATTATAGGAAAATCGTATTTATAATATTCATCGTAAGTATAGTGAATGTGTTGTTT
>CAYPYC010000007.1:0-16181 GCA_964414905.1 uncultured Dehalococcoidia bacterium | reverse complement strand
GTCGTATAACCAATAATATGACGGGAGCTTCTAAATCAATTAAAACATTTAATGCTAGTATCAACTTGATATCTAAAGAAATTGATTCCGTAAAAAAAGGACCAAGAATATTTCAAGATATCGGGGGTCTTTGGACTCCAGGTGCAAACACATTAGTTGACGAAGTATTTGACCTGCTCAAAGCTGACAACATCTCTAAAGAGATAGATGGTTATGCGCAAATAAGTCCCGAAATTATTGTTGAAAAAAATCCTGAAATAATTGTTACTCCCAATCCTGAAGTGTTTTTAGATAATCAAGCTTACAAAAATGTATCTGCTGTTAAAAATGGCAAAGTATATTCTCTTAAATCAGACAGTCTTTCGGTCCCAGGACCGAGATTTCCCAATGGAATAATAGAAATAGCAAGACTGATATATCCAAATAAATTCGAGAATATTGACAATAAATGAATACTAAAGTGAACATTAAATCTGTTACTGAACATGGATTTCACTTTCCTATAAAATTGTTTGTTATAACAATATTTGTAACCTTAGTATTTTATATACTCGCATGCTGTATCGGTTCAGTTTATATCTCCCCAATAACTTTATTGAAAATATCGTTGAACCAAACACCAATATTCAATTATGATATCAATTGGCCACAATCACATGAAACAATTCTACTTAATCTAAGACTACCTCGAGTAACTCTTGCAGCAATAGTTGGAGCTGGATTAGCTTTTTCTGGAACCATTTATCAAGGGTTATTCAAAAATCCTCTTGCAGACCCTTACCTTGTCGGGGCAGCTGCAGGGGCAGCTCTTGGGGCAACAATTGTAATATCGATTCCATGGATCACTCAAATAAATCCTAATATATTGCCAATTGCTGCATTTATTGGTGCAATGACAGCTGTATTGATATCTTATTTTATTGCTCGTAATTCAATAGGCTTAAATTTAGGGACGTTGATACTATCAGGAGTTGCAATTTCAACTCTCTTTGGTGCTATTACAACTTTATTGATGATAAAAAGTAATCCCGATGTACGGCCAGTTTTATCGTGGCTAATGGGAAGTTTCATATCATCACAATGGACTCACTGCATAATAACTTTATGCTATTTGATTCCTTGTATGATTATTGCAATTGTGTATTCAAGAATTCTGAACGTGATGCAACTTCATGACAACCATGCAAAAACTCTTGGAGTCGATTTAGAAAAAGTCAAATTAATTCTGATAATAACTGCTACTTTAACGACTGCTGCTTGCGTATCTTTCGTCGGACTTGTAGGGTTTGTTGGATTAATTTGCCCTCACGCTATCAGATTAATGTGGTCAAAGGACTATAGAATATTGGTACCAACAGCCGCACTTATTGGTGCTGCATTCCTGATTCTTAGTGATACAACTGCAAGAACCATTATTGCAAACACGGAATTGCCTATCGGCATAATAACCGCTTTTTGCGGTGTTCCTTTTTTTATATTCCTGCTTATCAAACAAAGGTGGAGAATATATGCCTAATACGACTATCGAAATGTCTGAAATAGAATATTCTTTCAACAACAAACCAATTCTAAATAAAGTTAATCTTAGTGCCGAACAAGGAGAAATTGTTGGACTTATTGGCCCTAATGGAGCTGGTAAAACTACTATTTTCAACATTCTCAGTGGTTCAATTAAGCCTAATGACGGTAACATTTATATTAATGGAGTTAACATTGGTAATCTTTCTATAAACCAAAGGTCAAAGTTACTTGCCGTAGCACCACAAAATCCAATTTTCCCCGAAGATATGACCGTATTTGAATTAACTGCTTTGGGCAGAAATCCTTATTTGAGATTACTTTCTTGGGAATCGTTGAATGACAACCAATTAACTATTCAGTCTATTGATAAAGTCGGTTTATTAGAATTAGCATCAAAAAGATTAAAATATACCTCTGGTGGAGAAAAGCAACTCGCATTAATAGCTATGGTTATTTGCCAAGACACTCCCATAATTCTCCTTGATGAACCCACATCAAATCTAGATATAAAAAATCAATTACACATAATGGATACGATCAGCACAATTAGAGAAACCTCAAACAAAACAATACTCATAAATTTACATGATCTGAATTTGGCAGCAAAATATTGTGACAAAATTATTTTTTTAAAGGATGGAAATGTGTTCAGCCAGGGCATGCCCAATGAAGTTATCACCTCGGAAAATATCCGAAACGTATACGGGATTCTCGTTAATATCTTAGAACACCCTACTTCTTTGCACCCCATCGTTCAACCAATATCAAAACTCATGTAATCTCTTTAAGTAATCTATAACAAAAAGCAGATTTGCAACGAATTAGGTTTTGCATAATGATGTTCACATGTATAATGTGAGTTCTCTTCATATTTATTATAAGGTGACAATATTTGTTCGATTTAGATTTCATAAATTTGCTGATTAGATTAATATCGATCACCATTATAGGCTACGCCATTGGTTCAATACCTGTTTGTCATCTTATTAGTAAGAGAAGAGGCGTAAACATAGTAGAAGTAGGTTCAAAACTAGCAGGATCCTCAAATGTAACCCGAAACTTAGGTGTATTGCTTGGTTCTGCCGCTTTCATTGGTGATTTTTTTAAAGGAATTTTAGCTATCAACTTATGTTTCTTCATTGGTATAGAAGGAAATTTGGTGCTAATACCTTTAATAGCAACAATTGCAGGTCACTGTAAACCAATTTTTGCTAAGTTCAGGGGAGGAGATGGCATGGCATTACTGGCAGGATCGGCACTTGCAATATTTGAAATATATTCAGTATTGGCAATAATAATTGCTTTGCTTATTGCATTTGGAACCCAAAGAATTAAACATGTATCTTCTATGGTGGGTTTTATAATTGGATTCCTCATTTTATCTGCTACCAGCATCGCACTAAATCAACATGGGTTAGTTTTTATTATAGGATACACTGGGGTAGCTGGATTGTTACTTGCATATGCAATCAACGGTCATAGAAACAGGAATTCCTCAATTGCCCAGGAATGGGATAATATTGAAAATCAAATGGAGCCTTCTCAAGACTCTAGAAACCCTTAAACTTTACGCTACAGTTTGTTTTGGAAATCTTTAGAAACATTTACAGCTTCTTCAACAAGCAATTTATCAAATTTAATCTCTGTTGTTCCAATTTCTATTTTACTTACAAGTGCTATTTTAACCGATCTAATTAACTCTAATAGACCTTCCAACAATTCATTTTCCCGCATAGTCAAAGATTCTGTCCTCCCATAAATCTCGGCAACTCGATTCAATTCAATTGCTCCCATACGGGTAGCAGTACTAAATTCAATTAAATCTTGACTATATAAAGGCGAAATATCTGACACAGACAAAAAGCTCATATGCCTAGAAGCTTCAGCTATCTGCTTAATAGATGTATCAAATAACCTAAGGGTTGTTTCTCTATCTTCTTGTGCTGTGAGAGCTTGTACCATATTACCCTCTGCAGCTATTAACTCAGAGCCTATGCTTTCTACCACAAAAATCAATGTTTGGTCTACCTTGTTATCTAAATCATCGTTTCTAATCCATAAATAGGCAGTCGTAGCGATAAATATTATCGCTATAAATACTAAGCCTGACGAAATCCCATATAACAACTTGGGGGGTTCGAATTTATTTTTAGTCGATTTGGCGGCCATTAAAAATCTCCCTTATATTAAGTCATATTTATAGTAGCTTCAAACATATTTACTGTAATACATCTAATGTATTTTACAATGCCTATGTTAAAATATCTTTTTCAAAATCTGGATAACCTATTATGAATTCCTTTGCTGAAGTTGGCTGCTTACCTTCCATTTGTAAACTTTTGATCTCTAATATACCTTTGCCTGTACTAACATATAACCCTTCAGTAACCGAACCCGAAAGTTTGCCATGACGTTTTTTTGATACAGGATCACTGATTTTAGCATCTAGTAATTTGAAGTTTTTTCCTCTCCATGTTGAAAATGTACCAGGCCAAGGTGAGTATGCTCTTACTTTCCTAGATATCGATTGTGCGTCTTCATCCCATTTAATCCTGCCATCTTGTTTTACAATTTTACTTGTGTTGCTGGCTTGTGTTTCATCTTGTTTGGTTAGGTTTATTGAACCATCTGTCCACAAGGGAATCAAGTCGACTAACATATCACCACCAATCTTGAATAATTTATATGTTAATTCATTGGCTGTTTCTGATTCATCTATTATCACTCTTTTTTGCTGCAAGACGGGACCAGTATCCAAACCTTCATCCATGAGCATTACAGAAACACCAGTAAAGTCGTCCCCATTTATAATGGCTGAACTAACAGGAGATGGGCCCCTGTATCTAGGTAGAAGAGAGGGATGTATATTTAAACAACCGTACTCAGGCAATTTAAGTATTTGGGATGGAACTAACAAGCCGTATCCAACTAAAACAATTAAGTTGGGTTTTAATTCACTAAAATCCCTCAAAACGTCGCAACTTGTTAAATCAATTGGAGTTAGTACAGTCACGTCATTTTTTAGAGCGAAATCTTTTAAAGGGTGGGGTGTTAAATCTTTACCTCTACCAATCTTGCTATCAGGTTTAGTACACACACCCACAACATGGAATCCTGAATTAATAATTGATTTACATACTTCAACAGAATAAGATGACGTTCCCATGAAGATAATTCTCAATTAAATACACATCCCAATAAGATTTAACAAACTTTATGGAGGTACCAACAAAACGGCTTACAAGGCACTTAATATTCGAATAATCAATAATAAATTATCTAAATATATGTTATTCCATAATGGCTATTTTATTCTTGATAAAGCCCCTCATTTCCTTAACTCTATCAAGATCAGGGTGTTTACCATCTTCTTCACTTTTATCATAAATTTTCTCTCCACCCACATACACTTTTAATACACCCTTATCACCAGGAGTAACGGTTATCGAAAGAAGATTACCACCTTCAGCAAAAAATTCCGCAGTCATCCAGACTGCCTCAGCATGATAACTTCAAGGTACGCAGTACACAATTTCTACAGGTATAGTTCCTTTTATTGACATAATTACATCCTATATGATTACTTTAGCGTGAATTATACACCAAATTAAAATTAATGACTTAAACTTTTGGCAGATTTTCTTGACCAGTAAGAAATTTATGAATACCTTTAGCAGCGCTTCTTCCTTCTGCAATAGCCCAAACCACTAGTGACTGTCCTCTGGCCATGTCTCCTGCTGCAAACACACCATTCACATTAGTCATTTTATTTTGATCAGTTATAACGTTGCCTCTTTCACTAACATTGACACCTAACTGTTCGATTGGCCCATTTTTTTCAGGGTGTAAAAACCCCATAGCTAACAAAACCAAATCCACCTTTAACCTAAATTCACTATTAGGTACGATTTTCATGATTGGTGCTTTTGAAGCATTGGTGTTTTTATCCCATTCCACCTTCACGCATTCCAAATTTTCCAATTTGCCGTTTGTTCCTGTAAACGAAGTGGTCATAATTTCATAATCCCGAATTCCGCCTTCTTCATGTGAAGATGAAGTTCTCATTATTGTTGGCCATTCAGGCCATGGATTTGAATCAGTCCTTACATTGGGTGGCGTAGGCATAATTTCAAATTGATGTATCTTATCTGCTCCTTGCCTTATCGTCGTCCCAAGACAATCAGAACCTGTATCTCCACCTCCTAAAATAACAACCTTTTTTCGCTCCGCTGTTATTTTAGGAATTGACATATCATTCGCAGCTATTACCAAATTTTGCTGTGTTAAATAATCCATAGCAAAATGAACCCCATCCAATTCCCTACCAGGCACATTGAGATCTCTTGGAACTGTAGAACCACCCGCTAAACATATCGCATCGAATTCCTGTATCAGTTCAGACGAATTTATATCTACACCAACCAAAACACCTGTTTTAAAAACAACGCCTTCTTTTTCCATTTGGTCAATTCTGCGGTGAACAATATTTTTATCTAATTTGAAATCTGGTATTCCAAATCGTAATAATCCGCCAGGATCAGAATCTCTTTCAAACACAGTAGTAGCATGGCCTGCTCGATTAATTAACTGTGCTGCAGCAAGGCCTGAAGGTCCTGATCCTATAACTGCAACAGTCTTGCCTGTTCTTACCACTGGTTTAATTGGCTTAATCCAACCTTCGTTCCATCCTCTATCCGCTATTGCTTTTTCTATATGCTCAATTGCTACCGGGTCAGAATTTATATTTAAAACACATGATGATTCACAGGGTGCTGGACAAATCCTACCTGTAAATTCAGGAAAGTTATTCGTTGAATGCAAGATATTTAAAGCATTTTCCCACTCTCCCAAATAAACCATATGGTTCCAATCAGGAATAATATTACCTAAAGGACACCCACTATGACAAAAAGGGACTGAACAATCCATACATCTAGCACCTTGTTCAGATGCTTGTTTATCGCTCCATTCATTCTGAAATTCTTTGAAACCTTTTATGCGTTCAGATATAGAGTTCTTATCTGGCAATTTCCTATTAAAATCTATGAATCCTGTTGTTTTGCCCAATTTTCAATAACTCAATTAATTTCGATTTTTTTCTTTTCTAGTAATATTTTTTTGTACTCTTTTGGAATAACCTTAACAAACTTATTTACTTCCTGTTCCCAACTAGCAAGGATTCGACTTGCTTTGCTACTTTGAGTATACAAACTATATTTTTTGACTAAATCAAATAATTCATTCACATCTTCAGATGATTGTACTCTGTCAATATCAATCATTTCTTTATTACATCGCTTTTCGAAATCAGAGTTTTCATCGAAAACATAAGCTACTCCACCACTCATACCAGCTGCAAAGTTTCTTCCAGTTTCTCCTAGCACTACAACGGTCCCCTTAGTCATATATTCACAACCATGATCTCCAACCCCTTCTACAACCGCTGTCGCTCCACTATTTCTAACAGCAAATCTTTCTCCAGCAATGCCATAAATATAAACTTCTCCTGCAGTGGCTCCATAAAGAGCAACATTACCCACAATTATGTTTCTTTCTGGGTCGAAAGTAATAGTAGTTTTAGGTAGCAAAATAACTTTACCACCAGACAAACCTTTAGCAAAATAATCATTTGCATCTCCATTTAAAACCATCGTAACACCACGAGACAAAAACGCCGCAAAGCTTTGACCAGCTGAACCATTGAATTTAATTGATATAGTATCCTCTTTCATCCCCAAATCACCATATTGTCTAGCTATTTGATTACTTAACATAGCCCCAACTGACCTATTATAGTTTTTGATAGGTTGTTCCAAAGATATTTTTTTCTTGTTGGCACGTGAATGTTTAGTCAAAGAAATAATTTGGTGATCTATAACATCCTCAAGATGATGGTCTTGATTTTCAACATTGTGCTTAGCAACGCTTTCAGATACATCAGGAACATGCAGCAATGCAGAGAGGTCTACGCCTTTGGCTTTCCAATGTCCGACAGCTGTATTAACATCCAGCTTATCAGTTCTGCCAACCATTTCTTTAACAGTTTTAAATCCAAGTTGTGACATTATTTCTCTTAATTCTTCAGCTATTAAAAAGAAGTAATTTATTACATCTTCTGGCTTTCCAGCAAACTTTTTCCTTAACTCTGGATCTTGTGTAGCGACACCAACTGAACACGTATTTAAATGACATTTCCTTAGCATGATACATCCCATTACTACTAATGGTGCAGTAGCTAACCCAAACTCTTCAGCTCCCAACAAACATGCTATTGCTACATCTCTCCCTGTTTTAAGTTGTCCGTCAGTTTGTACTACAATCCTGCCGCGCAAATCATTAAGAACTAAAACTTGTTGGGGCTCAGCCAAACCTAACTCCCAAGGGACACCTGCGTTCTTTATTGAAGACTCAGGAGAAGCCCCAGTGCCACCAGAGTCTCCGCTTATTAAAACAACATCTGCCCTAGCCTTAGAAACACCTGCTGCTATAGTACCAACTCCCATCTCCGAAACTAATTTCACATGAATTCTCGCCTGTGGATTAGAATTTTTTAAATCATATATGAGTTGCGCTAGGTCCTCTATTGAATAAATATCGTGATGTGGAGGCGGAGATATCAACTCTACCCCAGGAGTAGAATTTCTTACCATACCTATATATTCGTCTACTTTGTACCCAGGTAATTGACCACCTTCTCCTGGTTTTGACCCCTGAGCGATCTTAATTTGTAAATCACTGGCTTTTGACAAATAATCGATAGACACACCAAACCTTCCAGATGCTACCTGTTTTATTGCACTGTTCTTAGAGATGCCATTTTTGGCAGGTTTATATCTATCAGAATCTTCACCTCCCTCTCCAGTATTACTCCTAGCTCCAATCCTATTCATAGCAATAGCTAAAGTTTCATGGGCTTCTTTACTAATTGAACCTAGAGAGATAGCTCCAGTCGCAAATCTTTTAACAATACTTTCCGCTGATTCGATTTCTTCAATTGGTATAGGACTAGTGTTTGTTTTGAATTCTAATAAACCTCGGATAGTACACATACGCTTACTATAAGAATCTGCTGTTGCTGTAAAATCTTTAAACAATTCACTATCGTTATCTTTAGCAGCTTTCTGCAATTGTGCGATGGTTTCTGGATTCCACATATGGTATTCACCATTTATTCTCCACTGATACTGTCCCCCTTCAGCTATATCCATTTTTGTAAAACCATTTCGATTAATATATGCTAATTTATGCCAGTAAGAATATTCTGTTTCTACTTCTTTAATACCGATACCATTTATTCTAGAGGGAGTAGCTGTAAAATATTGGTCTATGAATTTCTTTGACAGTCCAATCGCCTCAAAGACCTGCGCACCCATATACCCCTGCAAAGTTGATATCCCCATTTTAGACATAACTTTAACTACACCTTTGTGCACAGATTTAATATAGTTATTTTCACCTTCCTCATAACTAGCAAGTTTTGAATCCTGGTTTTCAGCTATATCGTTTATTGTGTCAAATATTAACCAAGGATTTATCGCACTAACTCCGTAACCTAGTAACAAAGAAAATTGAGATACATCTCGTGGCTCGCCGGTCTCAATAATCAATCCTACTCTGGTTCTTAAACCTTTGTTAATTAAATGATGATGAACTGAAGAAACAGCCAACAGACTGGGCATAGCTGCATTATCTTTGTTTACGCCTTTGTCTGAAAGAATTATTATATTGGTTCCTTCAATTACGGCTTGTTCTGACTCATACAAAACTCTGTCTAAAGAATTCGCGAGCGAACCTGCGGTATAAGGGTCAAATAATATATCTATGGTTTTATTTGCAAACCCCTTACTATTTAATCTGCGTATTGAATCAATCTGTTTGTTAGTCAATATCGGTTCATATATTTTGATTTGCTTACAGTGCTCAGCAGTCTCTTCCATTAAATTAAGCTGTGGACCAATCATTGTTTCAGTTGAAGTAACCAATTCTTCTCTTATCGCGTCGAGTGGAGGATTACTAACTTGAGCAAATAATTGTTTGAAATAATTAAAAAGGCGAGGATTTTGATCAGACAAAACTGCCAATGAAGCATCATTCCCCATTGAACCAATAGCTTCTGAACCATTAATTATCATCGGCTCAATTATTAATTTTAATTCTTCTTTGGTAAAGCCAAAGGCTGCTTGTTTTTGATAGATATTTTTTACATCTTTCTCTTTATTAAAGTATTGATGATTTTTTGATATTTTTTTAATGTCTACGACATTTTCTTCTATCCACGCTCCATAGTTGTTCCTATTTATTAATTGTTCTTTAATTTCATGGTCATTAACAATACGACCAATTTCTGTATCAAGCATAAATAATTTACCTGGTTGTATACGCCACTTGTACAAAACATCTTTTTCAGGTATATCAAGCACTCCTGATTCAGAACCCATAACTAGTAAATTATCTTTTGTAACTAAGTATCTACAAGGACGCAATCCATTTCTGTCTAGAATCGCACACACTTTTTTCCCATCAGTACCGACAATCAAAGCAGGTCCATCCCACGGCTCCATCAAGGCTGAATGATATTCATAAAAACCTTTTTTCTTCTTCTCCATTTCTACTTTTTCGGACCATGCCTCAGGCATCATCATCAACATTGCATGGGGTAAACTCCTACCCGATTGCACAAGCAATTCAAGTACATTATCGAAACTAGCAGTATCACTTTGATGGGCAGGGATTATTGGTTTTAAATGTTTTAGCTCTTCACCAAAATATTGCGACTCGAGAGCCGATTCTCGAGCATTCATCCAATTAATATTACCTCTCAGGGTATTAATTTCACCATTGTGCACAACATATCTATATGGATGAGCCAATTCCCAAGACCCTAAAGTGTTTGTACTAAATCTAGAGTGTACCATCGCAAATGACGATGTAAGCGATAAATCTCCAATGTCTTGATAAAAGTTCTGTATTTGATTTGTCCTTAACAAACCTTTATAAACAATCGTGTTGGACGACAAACTTGCTATGTAAAAATCAGACCTATCAGCAGTTATGGTAGCAGCTACCTGATATTCAATTTGCTTTCGAATTATATATAAGCGTCTTTCAAAAGTTAGATTATCTTGTTTTGTTTTGTTTACCCCTATAAAAAATTGCCGTATTTCAGGCATGACATTATTTGCCAAAATCCCAACCGCGGATTTATTTACAGGAACATCCCTCCATCCTAAAAAGTCTTGCTTGTTCATACTGATAACATTCTCTATTATTTTTTCACAACCAACCCTAGCGTCATGGCTGGAGGGCAAGAATGTCATACCAACCGCATAATTACCTGCCTTTGGTAAATTAATGTTAATACCTTTGGACTGTTGTTGAAAAAATTCGTTAGGCATTTGCAATAAAATACCAGCACCATCACCTGTGTTAGGATCTGCTCCAACAGCACCTCTATGACCTAAATTAACAAGTACCTCTAAACCTTGTTGAACAATCTCATGAGACTTTACGCCGTTGATATTTGCAACTAATCCGACTCCACATGAATCATGTTCAAAGGACGGGTCATATAAACCCTGTTGGTTTGGTCGTTTAAAATCTGTATTTTTGTAAATTTTTTCCATTTAACGTAGTTACAAGGTATTTTTAAATCTAAAAACGGTTTTGGAGTTAATTCCAAATGATTAATACCTTAATTTCATATTTAAACCATCACAGGATCGGTAAATATCTATCTAGCTCATAGTCTGTTACTTGTTCATTATATTTTTGCCATTCTATTTTCTTGTTTTCCAAAAATGAATTAAAAATGTAATCACCTAAAGCTTCCTTGACTAATTTGCTGTTCTCTGCTTCTTCTATCGCTTCTCCCAAAGTCTTCGGCAGACTTACTATACCAAGTGCTTTCCTTTCTTTTTCATTGATTAAGTTTACATCATGGTCAGATTGTTTAGGTAATTTATATTGGCATCTTATTCCTTCAAGACCGGCAGCCAACATAACGCTAAACGCCAAATATGGATTACAGCTCGGATCTGGAGCTCTATATTCAATCCTTTGAGATGTTTCCCGACCTTTTTTATATGCCGGAACGCGAATTAAATCAGACCTATTTACGGTAGCCCATGACGTATAAATAGGAGCTTCATATCCTAATGGTTTATTTTCATTACTTGGAACTAAACGTTTATATGAATTAATCCACTGATTAGTGACTAAAGAAATCTCTCTAGCATGTTTTAGCAAACCCGCAATAAACCATTTAGCTGTTTTCGAAATATATAAATCGTCGTCCTCATCAAAAAAGGCGTTTTTATCCCCTTGAAACAACGATTGATGAATATGCATTCCACTACCATTAAATCCTACTAAAGGCTTCGGCATAAATGTCGCATAATAACCGTGCTTTATGGCTATCTCTTTAACTACTATGCGATATGTCATTACCATATCGGCCATTGTTAAAGCATCAGTGTGTCTTAAATCAATCTCATGCTGTCCTGGTGATACTTCATGATGGCTAGATTCAACAGGGATACCGAGTTCTTCCAAAGTTAATACAGTTTCTCTCCGTAAATCAGTGGCAACATCTTGAGGATCTTGATCAAAATACCCGCCTGTATCCAACGGTTCTGCAGTTTTGGAATCTTTCAAATAAAAATATTCTAGTTCTGGAGCTACATAATAAGTAAAACCCAAATCTGATGCTTTAGCAAGGTTTCGCCTCAGTAATGCTCTAGAATCGCCTTCAAACGATTGATTATCTGGGGTCAATATTTCACAAAACATTCTAGCAACAGCGTTAGTCTTAGGTCTCCAAGGCAGTATGGCAAATGTGGTTGGATCAGGTATGATAAACATATCATTTTCTTTCGAACGCGCAAAACCGTCAATTGAAGACCCATCAACCCCCATACCTCTTGTCATAGCAGATTCAAGTTCTTCAGCAGTTATAGCTACACCTTTCAGATTACCAACGATATCCGAAAACCAGAGCCTTATGAATTTAACATCATTGTCTCTAACATTACGCAATACAAAATTAATTGCTTCAGAATCATATTGAGTCATTTGATTAATATACGCGATAAATAATTTATTAGATTCCCGTCCGGATGTACTAAGTAATATATTGAATTATACTTATATATCCAAGTCCTGCAATTTGCAAGAGACCCAACTATACTATCCGGAAACATATAATGTCAAATTTACTAGCAAATCTGAGGCCTCTCTAACGAAAAACCCCAGATTCTTCTTGTTATCTTTTATCCAATCTCAAAAAGCGCTAATCTAAATAAGCTTGCTGCCCTTGTGAAGATAAATCAGCACCCACTTCTTCTAATTCGGTTGTTTCTCGCAAACCTATGCCAGGCAAGTATTTCAAAATCAAAAGAATTAAAGTTGTAGCAATAAGTGACCAACCCCAAGCAGCTAAGACACCAACAATCTGATACCAAACCTGTATTATTCTACTTGTTCCTTCATCCAATGCTGAGTAACCTATTCCAATGAACAATCCGGTGGCTATGGCACCCCAAGTACCACCAACTCCATGAACTCCAAATACAGCCATGGCATCATCAATATTCAATTTATTGATTAGATGAATAGCCAAATAGCAAAAAACACCAGCTCCAAAACCTATAATTATCGCCGGCATAGGACCTACAAATCCAGATGCAGGAGTTATTGCAACTAGTCCGGCCACAGCTCCTGAGGAGGCGCCTACAAGATTTGGTTTTTCTCCAAATATTCTAGCTGTTACAATCCATGTTACTAATGCTGCTGAAGCTGCAATATTTGTAACAACGAAAGCATTTATAGCATCAGTATTAACAGCGAGAGCACTACCAGCATTGAAACCAAACCAACCAAACCACAATATACCTGCTCCTAACAATACGAAAGGAGTATTATGAGGTCTCATTTCTTCTTTGCCAAATCCTAACCTAGGTCCTAAAATTATAGCTGTAGCTAAAGCAGCTACACCCGAACTTATATGCACTACAGTACCACCGGCAAAGTCCTTTGCACCAAGTTGGAAAATCCATCCATCTGGGTTCCATACCCAATGAGCCAATGGAGCATATACAATAGTCACCCACAATAAAACAAACACCACAAAAGAAATAAATCTCATTCTTACAGCAAAAGCACCTGCTACCAAAGCTACGGTAATTATTGCAAACATGCCCTGAAAAATCATGAATGTCTGTGAATTTGAATCTCCTGGACCGCCACCTGCTAAAACTCCTCTTAGCCCAACAAAATCTAAATTGCCAAACAAACCTCCTACGCTTGGACCAAATGCGATGCTATATCCCCATAAAACCCATATGATGCCCACAAGACCCATAACCGTCACACATCTTGTCATAATAGCAGCTACATTTTTCCTTCTAGCTAATCCACCATAAAAAAAAGCTAGTCCCGGAGTCATAAACATTACGAGCGCTGAACAAATAAGAACCCACAAATGATTAAATGAGAGCATCTGAACCTCCATGTAAATATCTCTATGTATCAATCTAGATAAATTTAACCTCAAAATATTAAACAAGTGTTGCACATTTGTTAACTATTTGTTACATGACGGCAAATACTATAGGATTTAGGAATAAATATCAGGCTAAATCCAATGGAGTAAAAATATTGATGAGTGATTTTATTAATAGGATTGAAACGATTATTGGAATTAAATTTAATCAAAAAGATCTTTTATACAAATCGATAATTCATCCATCATTACTAAACGAGGATTCAGACTTAAGTCTGGAGTCCAATGAAAGACTAGAATTTCTTGGAGATAGCGTAATCCAAATATCAGTATCAGATTTACTTTACAACAACCATCCAAATTGGGCTGAGGGAACATTAACTCAAGCGCGACAAAAATTAGTAAATCGAGAATGCTTAGCTAAGCTCAGCATTAAACTTGGGCTAGGAAAATACTTAAAGATATCACACGGCGAAGAGTCAAGTGGTGGAAGAAACAAAGAAAGTAATCTATCGAATGTTTTTGAAGCTTTGGTTGGAGCAATATTTTTAGACCAAGGATTTCATAAAGCACAATCATTTGTAAATTCGTTTATGATTCCATTAGATATCGAAAATTCAACTATAAATAACTTGATAGATTCAAAAACAATATTAAATACTAAAATCCTCAAACAATATAAAACGTCTCAAACTGGCAAGAGACTTAAATATAAAGTTCTATCTATTTCTGGGAAGTCACCAAATCAAGTTTTTACCGTTGATGTCTCAATGGATGATAAAGTATTGGGTAAAGGAACCGGTTCAAAAAAATCAGAAGCAGAGCAAAATGCCGCAACTGATGCCCTAAATACTTTAGCTTAATACAAAACAGGTCAATAAATACTTTTCAGGAAATCTACATTTATACCAGGATAGACTGGATATTTATCCAATAAGCTTTTAACTTCTTTACGGGCCGTTTTCACTATGTTTTGGTCCAAGATATAGTTTGCTTTACTTAACTTGCCAGCGTTAGAACCTTTTGTAATTTTAGATGGAGCCATGTTCTTCAAAATATCCGACAAAACCTCACCTATTTTCTTCATTTCAACAGGACCCATACCTAGACTAGTTGTAGCAGGAGTTCCTATTCGTAACCCACTCGTATACCATGCTCCATTAGGATCAAAAGGAATCGAATTCCTGTTTAAAGTAATACCTGAATCTCTAATTGCTGTCTCACTCATCCTACCAGTTAAACCCATACTTCCAACATTAATTAATAACAAATGATTATCTGTGCCACCAGTTAATACTTCCAAGCCATTTTTAATACATGTTTCTGCCAAAACTTTGGCATTATCCACTATAGCATGAGCATAATCGACAAATGATTCAGTATTCGCCTCTGAAAAAGCTACAGCTTTTGCAGCCATTACATGAGGCAAAGGGCCTCCAATTACCAAAGGACAACCCTTATCCACATAGTCCGCAAACTCATTTTTGCACAAAATCATCCCTCCCCTAGGACCACGCAATGTTTTATGAGTTGTACTAGTCACGATATCTGCATAATTCACAGGGTTAAATTCTCCCTCAAAAACCTTTCCAGCCACAAGGCCAGAAAAATGTGCCATATCAACCATTAGAACAGCCCCAACTTCATCTGCAATTTCTTTAAAAATCCGAAAGTTGATTTTCCGTGAATAAGCACTATATCCAGCTAACAAAATCAGGGGTTTAAAACTTTTTGCTTTGTTTCTCACCTGATCATAATCAATTAAATTAGTATCTTCGCGCACATCATATGATGCACATTCAAACATCCTTGATGAAAAATTATGCCTGTAACCATGAGTCAAATGTCCACCTGAGTAATAGTTCATCGCTAACAATCTTTGATTTCCAAATATTTCTCTAAGTTCCTTCCATTCTTCTTCCGACAAGTTGGATATATCTTTTTTCTCTTTGTTCGAAACATATTTATCTTGAACTTTAGAAGCCAGGATTGCCCAATAGGCTATAAGGTTAGCATCTGCACCAGAATGAGGTTGAACATAAGCATGATCAGCCTCATATAATTCGCATGCCAAGTCTGCTGCTCGTCCTTCAATTTGATCAACATTTTCGCAACCTGCATAAAATCTATGGTAAGGAAATCCTTCGGCGTATTTGTCCGT
>CAYPYC010000006.1:0-16327 GCA_964414905.1 uncultured Dehalococcoidia bacterium | reverse complement strand
CGAGAATCTGGAGTATTAATTCTTATTCCTCTTAATTCTTCTTTCAACAATTGTGCAACACTTAAGGCATCTTCAGATTCGTCACGCAATACATCTACTAATGCATATCTCGGTATATCTTGAGTCATGTGCTTGTTAAATAACTGGGTTGTCTTAGCCGTATCTCCTAATATCAAAAGTAGGGAAGGCGGCATAGTTCCGAGAGGATGTATAGAAGCTAATCTAGCTCCAAGTGTGGTTGAAATTGAAGTGCATCCTGCAATCATACACGCATAATCTAACTCAGCAGCTACACTAGGATGGATATAACTAGCCCCATACCCAACTACTTTTATTGGATTAGCGGCATCAACACATTCTTTAGCTGCGGTTGCCCAACCAGTATGAGAAGCCAACATTCCACGTATGGCGGTTTCATATAAACCAATTGAACCATATGGTGCCTTTATGGTAAATGCTACTTCGTTAGCCTCCACTGCTTGTCCTTCATCTAATGACTTCACTTCAGTTCCACTATCAGGTAATATTTCTTTTAATAAAGTCGCAACCTCTTCTCTCCCGCAAAAAACCCCGTTATTTTTTGGCGCAAGCTCAATAGAAACGGTGGGGTTGATATTTTCATTCCGCAAAATGGTTAATGCTCTTTGCAAATGAACATCGGCGGTATCTCCCACTATTACAGGTCTTTTGTTTTGAAATTTACCATTTGAATTAACCATAGAATTCACCAAGTGTTGTTGATTAAAAGTTATTAGCTATTTATATTACTCTATATCTATATTCAAATAATACTGCATTAATTAACAAAGGCAAGCATAGATATTACCTCGAATGGGTATGCAATTAATTTTTATAAAATATAATTTCTAACTAATTGATTATACAATTTAATTATAAATTCTGTTGAGTAACTAAATGAAAATACCGCCGGGACAAATAACTACAAACAAATTTCCCATAATGACCTTCGGTTCAACTCCTGAAATAAACTTGGATGAATGGGAATTAAAAATATTTGGGTCAATAAGAAAAGAAATCATCCTAAAATGGCCAGACCTCCAAAAATTCCCAAAATACAACCTATCGTCGGCATTTCATTGCGTAACTCAATGGAGCAGGATGGATAATGAATGGGAAGGTGTTTTGATATCAACTTTGATTGACTCATGCAATATAACAGAGTTTCCAAACAATATAATGGTCCATTGTTACGGAGGGTACACCACAAACGTACAATATAGTACATTGATTCAACACAAAGCTGTTTTGGCATATAAACATAATCATAAACCACTAAAACCTGAACATGGAGGCCCTCTTAGATTAGTATTGCCTGAGAGATACGCATGGAAAAGTGCAAAATGGATTAATGGATTAGAATTTACTAAGGATAATAACCCAGGCTTTTGGGAATCTAGGGGCTACCATATGGAAGGAGACCCGTGGCAACAGCATAGGTTCGAATAAATAGAATCTAATTGATAATAAAAATCACGGCCAAAGCGTTAATTTGAATATTAACACATACCACATCTTATAGTACACCACTTGACACAAGCCGTATCAACTATTAGAATATCAATTGAAATATGAATAAGTATTCTTAATTGAATAATACATATAAAGGCTTGTTCGGCAAATCAACAAATACTGGTCAGGAGATTCTAATGCTTCGCGGACCTAACAGTAGATCAACATATATTTCAAATTCGGAAGAAGGGGTTTATATAATAAGCGTTGCTTCTCGTATTCTAGAGATGCATCCTCAAACATTAAGAAAATATGAAAGAGCCGGATTTATACAGCCATCACGCACCAACGGAATGCTACGGTTATATTCAGAACTCGACATATCAAGATTGAAATTAATCAAACACCTCGTTGCAGACCTTGGATTGAATTTAGCAGGAGTCCAACTTGCATTGGATGTATTTAATAGGCTAGTTAAAGCTAAATCATTGCAAAATAAATTAAATGATTTAGAAATCAGAGAATTTATGGATTCAACATTTGATGAACTATTTGATAGCATCCATGCTCACAAAAATGAGTCCCAGACCTAGGAGAACATTTTCACCCAATGGAAGATTCTAAAGAAAAACCTAAAGAAGATGAACATTCGCCTGATTCTGATTCAACACCTGATATTATTAAAGATTCTACAATCGTTTTATTAGAAAAAGAATTAGAAAAGGCACTGACCGAAATAGAAACGTTTAAAGATATTGCCAAAAGAGCTCAAGCAGACTTAATTAACTTTAAAAGAAGAGCCGATGACGAAAAAACAGAAGAACGATTCTCCATAAAATCCAATATATTATTGTCAATAATCACTATACTAGACGATTTCACTCTAGCAATGAATATGCTACCGAAAAACAGCGAATCAAAAACATGGTTAGAAGGTATTCAGATAATCCATCGTAAAATTGAACTATTACTTGAATCCCAAATGGTTGCCAAAATAGATGCTATAGGTAAAAACTTTGCACCATGGGAATTCGAAGCACTCCAATATAAAGAAACCAATGATTTCGAAGAAAACACTGTAATCGAAGTAATAAAAGAAGGTTACAAACTTAACGGGCAAATTCTAAGACATGCCCAGGTAATAGTTTCTAAGAAACCACAAAATCAGGAAGATAAACCTCAGGAGGAAATTAAATAAAATGGCAAAAGTTTTAGGCATAGATCTTGGAACAACCAATTCATGTATGGCCATTATTGATGGAGGAGAGCCAAGGGTTTTAGAAAATACTGAAGGCTCAAGAACCACTCCGTCCGTAGTGGCTGTAAATCCCAAATCAGAGGAAAGATATGTAGGCAACCCTGCAAAAAGACAAGCAGTAACAAACCCAGAAAATACTGTTTACTCTATAAAAAGATTCATGGGAAGAAAATTCAAAGAAACTGATATTTCAAAAGACTTAGAATTAGTACCCTACAAAGTAACTGCACACAAAACAAACGGTGATGCACATGTGGCAATGGGTGAAAAAACATATTCTCCACCCGAGGTATCAGCTTTAATATTACAAAAATTAAAACAAGACGCTGAAGCAAAAACAGGAGAAAAAATCAACCAGGCAGTCATCACAGTACCAGCATATTTTGATGATAGCCAAAGAAATGCAACAAAGGACGCAGGTAAAATTGCCGGCTTAGAAGTGCTCAGGATAATTAACGAACCGACTGCCGCTTCATTAGCATACGGACTAGACAAAAAAACTGAAGAGACAATTGCAGTATACGACCTAGGCGGTGGAACTTTCGATGTAACAATACTTCAAATTGGGGATGGTGTTTTTGAAGTTAAATCCACTAACGGAGATACTCATTTAGGCGGAGATGATTTCGATCAAAGGATTATTGATTGGATCTGTGAAGAATTCCTAAAAGAACAAAGCATTGACCTTAAAACCGACCGTATGGCTCTACAAAGACTTCGTGAGGCAGCAGAAAAAGCAAAAATAGAACTTAGTACAACAACTCAAACAGAAGTCAATTTGCCTTTTATAACAGCTGATTCATCAGGGCCTAAACATTTAGTCATGTCTTTAAGTAGGTCTAAGCTCGAGCAATTGGTATCAGACTTAATTGTAAAAACTAAAACTCCGTGTGAACAAGCGTTGAAGGATGCTGACGTTCAACCCGGCCAAATCAATGAGGTAATACTCGTTGGGGGAATGACAAGAATGCCATCAATTAAAGAAATGGTCTCTACATTCTTTGGCAAAGAACCTCATCAGGGAGTAAACCCCGATGAAGTTGTGGCTGTGGGAGCAGCTATCCAAGCAGGTGTTATGCAAGGAGACGTGGAAGATGTTCTCTTATTGGATGTAACCCCACTGACATTAGGCATAGAAACTCTTGGCGGAGTAACAACAGCACTGATACCAAGAAACACTACTATCCCAACTGCAAAAACACAAACGTTCACCACCGCTGCTGACGACCAACCCAGTGTGGAAGTTCACGTTTTACAAGGCGAAAGACCAATGGCAAATGAAAATAAAACCATAGGTAAATTCAACTTGGACGGAATACAAAAAGCCGCCCGAGGCACTCCCCAAATTGAAGTCACATTCGATATAAACGCTGATGGCATTTTAAATGTTGCCGCCAAAGACAAGGGGACAGGTAAAGAACAAACTATCACCATTACTGCTAGTTCTGGATTAACCCAAGATGAAATCGACCAAATGATAAAAGATGCTAAAGACAACGAAGAACAAGATAAAACCAGAAAGGAAGAAATTGAGATTCGGAACAATTCTGATAGCCTTATATATCAATCGGAAAAAATGGTTGCTGAAAACGGCGACAAAATTCCTGAAGAATTAAAAACTGAAGTCGAAACGAAAATATCTGAATTAAAAAATAAACTGGATGAGACACCTATAAATATTGGAGAGACAACTTCAGCTACAGAATCTCTTCAACAAAGCATCCAAAAACTTGGCGAATCAGTATATAGTCAAACTCCTCCACCTGATGTTGAAAATGAAGGTGGTCATACTGAAGAAGAAAATCCAGATAAAGACGATGAAAATACTGTGGAAGGGGAATATAGGGAAATATAAAATCAGATTCTATTAATCCAATTCTTGGATTGGGGAAGTGTCGGAATTGGTAGACGAGCGTGACTTAGGATCACGTGCCTATTGGCGTCCGGGTTCGAGTCCCGGCTTCCCCACCAAAAATAAACATATAAAACTAGACTATATAACTATGTTCGCAATGCAGGAAGTACCTATAAAATCACTGATATGAATGATAACATCAGAAACTTTTGCATTATCGCTCATATAGACCACGGCAAATCGACGCTTGCTGATCGATTAATAGAACTTACCAAAAATGACAACCAAACCGTGATTGAACAGACTTTGGATTCAATGGACTTGGAACGCGAGCGCGGCATAACAATAAAAGCAAAAGCAATTAGATTATTATACAACGCGAATAACCTTAAATCTTTCCAACTGAATCTGATAGACACACCCGGACATGTCGATTTTTCTTACGAAGTTTCACGTAGTCTTTCTGCATGCGAAGGGGCCTTATTAATTGTCGACGCCACACAAGGAATTCAGGCTCAAACCGTAGCTAACGTATACAAAGCTATTGATCAAAACTTAACTCTAATACCGGTAATAAACAAAATAGATTTAGATGTAGCAAGGCCTCAAGAAATCGCTAAAGAGTTACAAGCAACATTTGGATTTACTCAAGATGAGATTTTGATGGTATCAGCCAAAAGCGGCAAAGGCATACCACTCCTATTAGAAACCATAGTAAACAAAATACCTCCACCAATAGCGGATAAAGAAAAGAAATTAAGAGCTCTTATTTTCGATTCCAAATACGATCCATATAAAGGGGTGGTAGCTTTCGTTAGAATAGTAGATGGATCCCTAACAAATAATTCTCGAATATTAATGATGTCCAATAATATAGAGAGTGATATCATCGAACTTGGTATATTGACTCCTGAGCCTGAAAAAGTAAATATTTTAGCAGCAGGAGAAGTTGGATACATTGCAAGCGGCCTTAAATCAATAAATGAAGCTACTGTTGGAGATACAATAACTAATGCAAAAGAAACTGCAGAAACCCCATTAGATACATATACACCATTAAAATCAATGGTTTTTGCAGGATTGTATCCTGCAGATGGAGAAGATTACGAAACCCTTAAAGATGCTCTTGACAAGCTACGGCTAAATGATGCTTCTTTAAACTATACCCCGGAAAATTCTCTTGCACTTGGTTCTGGATTCAGATGTGGTTTTCTTGGTTTGTTACATTTAGAAATAATTCAAGAGCGTCTAGAAAGAGAGCATGAATTAACCATAATAATTACAGCACCTAGCGTGTCATATAAAGTTATCACTACAGAACTTGAAACTATTATGATTGACAATCCTTCTAAATTACCTGAACAAAATGTAGTTTCTGAAATCCACGAACCCTGGGCAAACCTGACCATATTAACTCCATCAAATTTTATAGGTCAAATTATGGATCTTGTTACCAACAAACGGGGTAAATTAACGAGAATGGAATATATCCAATCTGATTCAGATGATGTGAGTACTTCCAGCCAAGATAATTCATTGGATTCAGAAGATATGATATCTGATAGAAATTCGAACCGGGTTATTTTAGAATTCGACATGCCAATGTCAGAAATGTTAGTTCAATTTTATGATCAATTGAAATCACGGACTCAGGGATACGCCTCTATGGATTATTCAATATCCGATTATCAAAAAGGAAATTTGGTAAAGCTTGATATTTTAGTTAACAGCCAAAAAGTTGATGCACTTTCGATAATTACCCACCGAGACGAATCTTATTCTAAAGCCAAACAATTAGTAGCAAAGATACAGGCTTCAAGTCATAGACAATTCTTTGACGTCCCAATAAAAGCTGCAATTGGTGCAAAAATCATTTCTAGAGCCAATATTAAAGCATTAAAGAAAAACGTGCTGGCGAAATGTTATGGTGGAGACGTAACTAGAAAGCGCAAACTATTGCAAAAACAAGCAGAAGGCAAGAAAAGAATGAAAAAAGTTGGCAGGGTTGAAATACCTCAAGAAGCTTTTCTTAGTGTCCTTAACAATGACCCCTAATAAACCTATAAGATTATTTATTAAATCTTTACCCGAATAACTAAACATTGTAGTATAAAATGGCTGTGCTAAGTGGGGAACTAGCGGTGCCTTGTACTCGCAAACCGCTCTAGCGGGACTGAATTCCTCTTAAGAGGTTTATATGCTGTAGTCTCTTGAATAATAAAATAGGTGATGAGAGTTGGGTCCCACGCGGCAGAGTTCTGGAAACCCCGCCAGATCCGGAAGGAAGCAGCGGTAACCAGCCTCTCTGGGTGACGTGGAATTGCCTTACTTGAACCTATTTATTTTTCAATACTACGGTAAGTATATCGAATTAGAGGTGCACAGCTTTTGATTTAATATGCAAACAAAGCGAACATATTATGTCTAACTCCAAAACTATTTTAGGTCAAAATTTTCTGATTGATAAATTCGTTAGATCAAGAATAATTAAAACATCCAATATCAATGTAAACGAAACCATTATTGAAATTGGCGCAGGGAAAGGATTTCTCACATCTGAACTAATCAAAAATTCTAGTAAAGTTATTGCCTTAGAAATTGATAAAAATCTTATAGAGCGCTTAAAGGTAAAATTCGAAGGAAATCCGAACCTAAACATACTTTCAGAAGATGGAAGGTTTTACAATGTTGATGAATATAGTTCCATAGGTGAATACAAACTAATTGCTAACTTGCCATATTACGCCGCTAATCCGATATTGATTAATTTTTTGAAAAGAAATAATAAACCTAAGTTGATAGTCGTTATGCTACAAAAAGAAGTCGCATTGCAGATTACTGCTGGTATCGGACAAATGCGGATGTTGTCTGTTATCGTTCAATTTTATGGTAAACCTAGTATTGTAACTCATATAAAACCCAAATCTTTTAAACCCGTACCAAAAGTACATTCTAGTTTAATAACAATAAAGCCCTATGATAAACCAGTGTTAAAAGTGGATTCAGAAACAGACTTTTTCAAATTAGTAAAGCTTGGGTTTTCTACACCTAGAAAACTCCTAGCTAATTCCATACATCATGGATTAAATATCCCTAAAAGTATTACGCTTGAACTTTTGGATAAATCAAAAATTGACGCATCAAAAAGACCTCAAGAACTAAGTATTATCGAATGGGGAAATCTATACAAAACATATAATGAACTTAATAGTTCAGAAAATATCAAATTAAATCTTTCATAATGTTAGTTTACAAATCCCCTGCCAAAATCAATCTTACACTAGAACTTATCAATCGCAGAAAAGACGGTTATCACAATATATCTACGATAATGCAAACTATAAACATTTTTGACCTTATCACTTATGAGCATGATAAAAACATTATACTTTCTTCAAATATCAAAGAACTGAATTCAGAAACAAATCTTATATTTAAAGCTGTTAAATTAATGAGGGACAAATTCAACATTAATCAAGGTGTAAAAATATACTTAAACAAAAACATACCTATATCAAGCGGTTTGGGAGGTGGTAGTAGCAACGCAGCTACAACTTTAATTGCGCTTAATTTGATGTGGAGATTAAATTTGAATCTAACTGAACTCATTCCTTTGGCACAATCAATTGGTTCTGACGTACCATTTTTTATATCACGTGGCACCGCATTAATTAGCGGGAAGGGCGAAAACATTGAACAGTTGCCCGACATAAAACCGGTGTTGTTTTTACTACTACACAATGAAAATGTATTATCCAATAAAACTTATTCAATGTATAAAGCAATGTCTCCAAATGAATATACTTCTGGTAAATTGAGCTATGAATCCGCTTCAATTATTAAAACTTCCCGAAGTCTGCAGTGCACAAAATTATTTAACTGTTTCGATAAAATTGCACCAAATCAATTTCCAACATTTAAAAAGTATTCGAAAAGCCTCAAAGAATTAGGTTTAGACGAATATCATCTAGCAGGAAGCGGGCCCACAATAATGGTGCCTATTAAAACAAGGTCAATAGGTGAAAACATTAAGTTTGCTTTATGGGACCAATATTCAATTCCTTCCACAATAATCCAGACAACTTCTTCAAATCAAAACACATGCATAATTTGATTTTAGTGAAATAAATATATATTTAGATAATATAGGAACTATATTGATACTAGATTTAATTGAGCCAATAAATTTACGTGCTACTTTATTAAGCGGACAAGCTTTTAGATGGAAATACAAATCGGGTTGGTTCGACGGAATAATCGCTAATACAGAAATTAAATTACGAGAAATATCTAATATAAAAATCGAATTCTGCTGTGAGCCTGATAACGAGGTTGATTTCAAGCCATTACTGTTAGATTACTTAGGATACCAATACAATATCAATGAAATTTATTTGTCTCTATCCAAAGATAGGTCTGTTGCTGAATCAATAAAACAATACAATGGGATGCGCATACTCAGGCAAGACCCGTGGGAATGCCTGATATCCTTCATTTGTTCGTCGGCTTCAAACATTAAACGTATCACAAAAAATATAGAGTCAATATGCGACAAATTCGGACAGCCTATCTCAAACGATGCTAATTCAAGAAAATCTTTCCCTTCAATCGAAGTTTTATCTAAAGTTACTTCAGAGGAATTGAGAAATTTAGGTTTAGGCTATAGAGCTGATTACATTCATTCTGCTGCTTTAACTGTTTCTAAAATGAGTAAACAGTTGTTGAGCTATAGAAATGAATCTTACGAAGATTGCTTAAGCTTCTTAACCAAAATAGATGGGGTTGGGGATAAAGTTGCAAACTGCATATTGCTATTTTCGTTAGACAAACTTAATGCTTTTCCAATAGACGTTTGGATTGATCGCGTCTTGCAAGAATCATACTTTCAAACACAAACGAAGATGTCCAAAATTCAAATGCGTCAATGGAGCCAACAATATTTCGGACAATACGCAGGTTTTGCAAATCATTATTTGTTCCATTCTCGCAGGAAAAATAATATTTAATAAAAATATTATTTATATTTTAGGCAACAGTTATGATTAATTTCCCAAAAAATTCATTCTTGTCCATCTCAAGATGCGCCAATCTAGCTGATTTCAAATCGAAAGTATTATGAATTACAGGATTTATCAAACCATCTCCAGCCAATTTAATGATTTCTGATAAATCATTCTTTTTCCCCATATGGATCCCAAAAATTGATTGATTCCGCATAAACAAAGTTCCCATTTGCAAATCTGCTTTGTATCCAGAAGTTACCCCACATATCCCGTATCTCCCGCCAGGTGCAAGGGCAGACACCGCTTGATTCCAAAAGTCTGTTCCAACATGGTCAAATATGACATCTGCTCCTTTACCATTAGTAAAATCCATAACCTTTTCATCAATTGCCTCTTTTTTATAATTGATGACAAAATCTGCACCTATATCTTTCGCCTTCTGAGCTTTTAATTCATTGCTAGTAGTTGCTATAACAGTTGCACCTACGGCATATTTTGCGAACTGAATAGCAGCACTACCAACACCACTAGACGCAGAAGCAATCAAAGCAGTTTCTGAACTTTTCAATTTCGCCCTTCTTTTAAACATACTCCAACAAGGGACATAAACAGTCGGCAAAGCCGCTGCTCCCTCATATGAAAGAGAATCAGGAATTTCAAAAATATTATCCTTGTGTGTTTTAGTATATTCTGCATATCCTCCATTAATCGAAGTACCTAACATCCTGTATCTAGTGCAACTTTCGTCATTTCCAATTAAACAATCATTGCATTCTAGGCAGACCAACCGGGGATTAACCACTACTCTTTGTCCTATTTTTACATTTTTTACTGATTTCCCCACTTCAACCACATCACCAGCAACGTCACCACCTAATATATGCGGGCCATCGAAATTTACTTTAACGCCTCTTTTACCTGCTCTAGTAAAAATATCAAGTCTATTTATACCACATGCTTTTACACGAATTTTGACTTCGTTGTCATCTATTTGTGGTTCTGGCACATCTCCATATTGCAGTACTTCTGCATTTCCGTGCTCGAGCATAAAAACGGCTTTCATATATTTCTCCCTAAATCTTCAGAAGCAAGCTATAAAATGATTTGACAATATCTTTAACATTTCTTTTTGTATATCGCTTGGGCGTGATTAAATAAATCCATAACTTCTTTTCTTTGTTTATTGTTATAAAACTTCCCTTTAGTACCAATCCAATACTTTGATTCTTCTATTCGATCGTTAAACCATTTAGCAGATCGCTTTCTTGCATTACTGTACCTACCATTCTTTAAATAAATTGGACTTGTATGAGCAAACACTGGTTGATTAAAGCTATCTCTAGATTTACTATGTAATCTCGCTGCAATCCAACCTTCAAACTCCAAGTCTAAATCAAATTGTACAGCACCCGATTTTAATCCTGGTTCGAAACTCCGAGAAACAATACTATCTCCATTATAAATTAACTGAACACCATCTATTGCAAAATTAGAATCCCATTTTATAGTGCCGCTAATCTTCTCGTTTGATTCCATCTGAATAACATCACCTACTCCCACATCATTTGCTTCAAGGTATATCGCTGGTCCATTGGTGACAAAAGTCTTTCCCGAAATCAGGGCCTTAAGCCAATCCTCATAATCAAAAGTTGATCCTGTATAGGCATATACTCTATTAGCGTTCGACACAAACCAATCTGACCCTGTTGAAAGTGGTAATTCGATACCCGTATTTAACATCTTATAATAAACATCATACTCGGGCTCCATCCATGTTGGATCAAACACATTAAATGCGTCCACCTTACCTAAGGCACCAGCAACAGGAGCTTCCATCCCATTCCCATTATGGCACCAAATGACAATGCCACCTTGCCTATGTGCGTCATCACAAGCATAAGACAAAGGAGGGTAATCAGGATCAAATGCGTCCACTAATAAACCTCTGCTTACTGGATGTACTATGTTCTTTATGTTCAGCAACATTATGTGTCCATATCCGATGTCATGACTACCATTCGCATTATGTCTATTTTCCTCTCCGCATTCAACATAATAATCCTCGGAAGAAAAATCATTTAGGATACCAGGGGTAAATTTGTTGGTAGCATATTCTAGATCCCATCTTTTTAAAATGCTTACTGCTGTCATACGAAGATTTTCAACCCTAGGATCTAATTGCAGTCTTCCATCTGGGTCTTGCTCATTTTCATCATAATGGATATGAGTATTACCCGGATGCCAGCCCTGTTCTTCTAAATTAGACCACTTAGCCAATTCAATAGCTAAATTCTTTTTTTCGTTAGAAACATCTATTGAAATCACATTCGGTATATACTCAGTACCCCGCTCAACCAATATTTGCAAAGGTCCTCTAGAAACTTCACATTCAACAATCCCATCAGAGTAAAAAAAGGGGGATCCAGGCCCTATTTTTAATATCGAACTTGCGGGAGACAAAAACTCCCCTTGTGAATCAAGAATTTGGACTCTAGCAGCTAAGTTTTGCTTTGTAACTTTATCGATTATATTTAAATTCAGTTTTGGCATGATACACCGTTCAGTTAATATTAGATTGGTCGAGATAATGTTGAAGAGATGTGATAATCCTACTATTTTCACATAAATTGAATCCATCAACTTTATTTACATTTATGTTAGTGGTGCCATCAATCGCTCCCAAATCTACAATCTTTTCAATTAAATTAATTTCGTCTCCGGTTGAAATTAATAATCTTTTACCCACAATCTTTGATATTGAAGTCACTAACCCGTATGCGCCCCAATTAGATACACTAGATATGATTAATTTTGAAGTTTTGGTAACTGTAGGAGGACTAGAAAGATTTTCATAAAGAGGTATAACATCAGCCAAACGACCCATTCCAATTTCATTGCCTCCATCTCCAATTCCAACTGAAACTGGAAATCCTTCAAATAAATAATCTATCTTGGCATTAAAATCAGCTATTGACTTCCCGTATCTATTTAAATAATCTCTTTTTTCTGTAAATCCACATCTTTCAATTGAAATCAAAACAGAAGGTTTATATCTTTCCAACGTTTCTGTAGCAAATTGTTTGCTTTTTTGGTGTGAACAAATTGGAAATTCGATTACTTTATTATCTTTACTAATTGCTTCTACAAAAGGTTTAGAATATCTATCGGTTATGTAAAAAACCTTATACCCTAATAAATTGAGAGCATCGCCTAAAGCGATCGCACCTGGAGGACCATCCGTTTCAGCTGCTCCTCCAGCAAGTATATAAAAACCTGTAGCTATTAAAACCGTTCCAGGGTTTTCTAGAATTAAATGAGATGCTTCCCCACAAAAATTGGTTGGCAAATGTTTCCTTAATGAAGAAATATTACGTTGGTCAAAATCTAATATTATATCTTCTATTGTTTTCATAAATGTAAATCACGGTAAGCCTGTCTAAATTTAACAGAACAAATTAATTACGATCATATAATCGCTAAATCTTCATCTTTAAGATCAGTTACAAACATGTGCCCCGGTGAATGTGTAATCATAAACGGTAATTTGGCTTCCATAGCTACAGCTTGAGGAGTAACTCCACATGCCCAAAACACTGGAACCTCATCAGCTAAAATATCAGTAGGATCACCAAAATCAGGCTTAAACACATCTTTAATTCCAATTTTTTCACTATCACCTATTTGGATAGGAGACCCATGAACGCCTGGGAACCTAGAAGTGACTTGTACTGCTCTTACTATCTTATCTTTAGGAATTGGCCTCATGCTTACCACAGTAGGACCAGAGAATATTCCTGCTGGAGATGTTGGAATATTTGTAACAAACATAGGAATATTTTTACCTTCGGTTACATTCCTAATTTCTATTCCAGCCGATATTAATGCCGAATCAAATGTGAAGCTGCACCCTAATAAAAATGTCACAAAATCCTTCTTCCAGTACTTTTCTAGATTATTTGTTTCTTCTTGAATTTCACCATATTCATATATCCTATATTTAGGAACATCGTATCTTAAATCAGCTTTATCAGCAGTATACTTTGTAAAATACGAACCTTCGTCCAAAACCTCCAATACGGGACATGGTTTCGGGTTGCGTTGACAAAAAAGCAGAAAATCAAAAGCTGCATTTTTAGGCAAAATAACAACATTAGCTTGCACATACCCAGGTGCAAGTTCAGAAGTATGAGTGCTTATCTCATTATTTCTTATTTGATACCTTATATTTTTTGGGATTTGAGTGGTAGAAATAATCATTTTTATCTAACCTGTTTTTCTCTTAGAAACATATTACACTAACCCGTCTAATTCCTTAAGTTCCTTTTGTATTTGATTTAATTTGTTCATAGCTTCCAAAGGCGTCATAGAACTGATATCCAAATTTAAAATACTTTTCAAGACATCAATGTTTACAGGAAATGGTAATTGCACGGCTTTCAGATCTGAATTTACACCCGCATCCGACTCGTTTTTATCATAGACGCCATTACTATCAAATCCATTAGTTTCTTTTTCAAGTGAATTCAATATCTCTTTGGACCGCTTTATAACGTTTTCTGGTAGTCCAGCTAATTCAGCTACCTGTATCCCGTAACTCTTAATTGCGCCACCACTTAATATTTTTCGCAAATAAACAACTTCTCCATTTTCCTCATGAATTGAAACATTAAAATTATTGGCCCTTGGTAAATCATCGGCTATTTCAATAAGCTCATGATAATGAGTTGCAAATAACGTTTTACACCCCAATACGCTACTGTTGTGTATATGTTCAACCACTGCTATTGCAATTGCGAGTCCATCATACGTGCTAGTACCTCTTCCAATTTCGTCCAATATTAATAAAGATTTCGATGATGCCTGATTTAGAATCAATGCTGTCTCAATCATCTCAACCATAAAGGTTGACTGTCCCATTACCAAATCATCGGTTAATCCGACCCTAGTAAAAATCCTGTCTACTATTCCGATAGAAGCGCTTCCAGCAGGAACATAACTGCCTATTTGTGCCATTAGTACTATTAAAGCAACTTGCCTCAAATAAGTTGATTTGCCTGACATATTAGGACCTGTGAGAACAACCAACTGTTGGTCTTCATTGGACAACAATATATCGTTGGGAACAAACTTGCTCCCGTACAATTTTCTTTCAACTATCGGATGTCTAGAATCACTGATATCTATTATGGACCCGTCATTTAATTCTGGTTTTATATAGCCATATATTGCAGCTACCTCAGCAAAAGATCCCAAAGCATCCAATTTAGCAATAGCTTTGGCAGTTTCCATAACCGAATCACCATATTTATCTACATGTATGCAAATGGCTTTAAACAAATCCACTTCTAATTTTTGAAGGCCTTCTTTTGCATTTAAAACAATCGATTCGTATTCTTTTAATTCAGTAGTTATATAACGTTCACCTGATACTAATGTCTGTCTCCTTATATAGTAATCTGGAACCGATTTAGCATAGGAATTACTTACTTCAATGTAATAACCAAAAACTCTGTTATATCCCACTTTCAATGATTTTATTCCAGATGCTTCTTTTTCTTTCTTTTCCATTTCTTTTATATTCTTATGTGCAAATTTCGATGAATTCCGAAGTTGGTCAAATTCTGAAGAATATCCCTCTTTAACAACTTTCCCTTCACCCGGCAAAATTGCAGGGTCATCGACGATGGCATTTCTTATATAAGATATTAGGTCGTTTTCATAATTTATGTTTTTTGTAGCATCCAACACTGCCTTAGGTAAATTTAAGGTGTTAATCATATCTTTAAAATCAGCAATCATTTCAAGTCCTAGAGCTAGCCCAATCAAATCCCTTGGCCCTGCATTACGTCCACGTACTTTATTAATAATACGTTCTAAATCTGGTATATTGTTAAAAATCCCTCTTATTTTCGCCCTTGGCATAGAATTTTCACAAAACCATTCAACAAGATTTTGACGAGCAAGTAATTCTTGGATATTTAAAGATGGGCGGCCAATCCATTGTTTAATCAACCTACTACCCATAGGAGTCTCAGCTAGATCTAAAACCCATCTCAAAGAAGCTTCTGAATCTTCCTTCCTACCTCCACTAAACAATTCAAGATTTTTCCTGGTAGTTGAATCAACAATCATAAAATCGTTAATCGAATACGTAGTTAATGATTTGATTTGTGATAAAGAAGATTTTTGGACACCAGACAAGTAGTTTATTATGGAAGCCGAAGCCTTTGTTGCCAAAGGCATATTTTCACATCCATATGGTACCAAACTTGTAACTTCAAAATGGTCCAATAATATCCTAGTCGATGAACTTAAATCTAAATCAAACTGAGATAGCCTTGTAATACTTGAATACCCATTAGATGAGTCATCTAATTCTTTATCTACTATGATTTCTGAAGGATTTATCCTTTCAATTTCTTCATTGAGGGCACCAATTGATAATTCGGTGGACATAAATTCACCAGTGGTTATATCCACATAAGACAATCCAGCAACCTCATTAGAGGTAATAACAGCAGCTAAATAATTATTCGCTCCTCTTTCAATCAAAGAATCCTCAATCACCGTCCCCGGAGTTACAACTCTTACTACTTCTCTCTCAATTAAGCCCCTTGAAGTAGATGCTTCTCCAACCTGTTCGCATATGGCTACTCTGTTCCCTGCCTTAATCAATTTAGCTAAATAACCTTCCAAAGCATGATAAGGAATACCGGCTAGAGGTATAGGTTTACCCTTTCC
>CAYPYC010000005.1:842-18139 GCA_964414905.1 uncultured Dehalococcoidia bacterium | reverse complement strand
AGCCAACTATTGAGAATAGGTAAGAATATTTCAATCAATGAAATATTGATGGCCCAACAACTCGGCACAGTAATTTTCGCTATAAGAAAATTGCCGAAATTAGTCGGGAAATCTGTAGTTATAATTGGTCAAGGGTCAGCCGGCCTTTTCCATACATTTATGTGTAAACGGTTAAATGCGAGCAAAATAATAGCTGTAGAACCAGTAGATGTTAGGTGTAGAATCAGCAAAGAATTAGGTGCTGATATGGTTATTAATTCAAAAGGCGAACATGCCCAAGAATCAGTTATTGAAATTACTGATGGAATTGGGAGTGATGTTGTAATTGATGCCGTTGGTAGTGTTGAAACATTAAATCAAGCTATACAGATGGCTAGGCCAAATGGTGATATTTTACTTTTTGGATTGCCTACGACTGAATCGAAGGTGTTATTTGATTGGAGTACAATGTTCAAAAAGAATTTGAACATGAAATCGATACATGGATCACAACATGAAAAAGGATTGCCTGATTTTAGGTTGGCTTGTGAAATAATAGAAAAGAAAGAAATAGATGTTTCTGATTTTGTAACACACGTCTTCAGATTGGAAGAAATTCAAAAAGCATTTGACCTGGTTGAAAGTAAACAAGATGGTGTAATAAAAGCCGCAATAAGATTTGATTAGTTTATTAAGGATTACGGTATGAGCGAATTGTATAAATTAAGTGCTAAAACTATAGTTGCCCTGATTAAGAACAAGGAAATACAACCTTTCGAGGTGATAGAAGCGTTAATTGGATTATCCGATAAACTAGATCATAAATTACGGGTGTGGGAAACATTTGACCCAGAAATAGCCCGCTCAAATTCTAAATCAACATCGAAGTTTATTGGCGAATATGCAGATAATTATGCATTATTAGGTGTTCCTATTGGTATTAAAGACATAATTTATACTAAAGATCAACTTACTACTTTTGGTTCGAAAATTTATTCGGGATTTAAACCAAAATATGATGCCGCGGTGGTTAGTTTATTGAAGCAGGCTGGTGGCGTGATTATGGGTAAAACCGTAACAACAGAATTTGCTTACATGGACCCTCCTCCAACTCTCAATCCTTGGGATTCTGAATGTACGCCTGGTGGTTCCAGCAGTGGTTCAGCAGTCGGCGTTTCCTCTGGAATGTTTCCAATTGCGCTAGGAACTCAAACTGCAGGTTCTGTTGTAAGACCTGCTTCATATAACGGTGTTGTTGGATTTAAACCTACCTTTGGTCTTATAAGTAGATACGGGATAATGCCCTTTGCCTGGTCTTTAGATACCGCAGGAGTTTTTGGGAGGTGGGTAGATGATGTCATTATGGTTTTTGGCCAATTGGCGAAATACGATAAAAGGGATTCAAGTTCGGTTGGAATTTCAGGTGAGATTAATATTTGCAGCAAAACACCTAAAAGAATAGGCATAATGCCTGAATTAATTGGAATGGCCGATCACGAAACCAGAAATGATTTTCTGAAAATAATCGACAAGCTTTCAGATGATGGTGTAAATATCGTTGAAATTGATTCCGGAGTGGCCATTGAGGATTTGCTTCATGCGCATAAGGTTGTTATGTCAAGTGAGGTAGCATCTCTCCATAAAGATAAATACGAATCTCAATGCAATAATTACGGAGACAATATTCGAAATTTGATTGAGATGGGTATGGTTACTTCATCTGCCCATTATATAAAATCACAAAGAGTTCGCAATAAATTTGTATCTGCGATGAAAAATCAATTTTCTAGGATAGATATAGTACTTACTCCTACAACTCCGAAGCCTGCTCCTCGAGACCTCACTGGTACAGGAGATCCGGCTTTTCAAATCCCTTGGACTACAGGTGGATTTCCTTCAATTACAATACCAACTTCTCTTAGTAGGCAACGATTACCAATAGGAACTCAAATTATTGCGAATCAATTTGATGATTGGTTATTGTTATCATATTCAAAGCAGTTTCAGGAGGAGTATGGAAATAATGACCGTCCTTTTAAAATTTAATCTAATTTTAAGATATTTAATGGATTCTTAGTTAATCAATTCTTATTTGGATTAAAAGTAACATGATATAATTTAAGTGAGGATAAAAAGCAGTGAAAATTTCTCAAAATGAAGCGTCGGAATTACAACAAGTACTTAAGATTGAACTAGATGAAGAGGACATAAAACCCTATATCATCAAAGGTTACAATAAAGTAAAAAATCGTGTTAAAATACCCGGATTTAGACCTGGTAAAGCTCCAATAAACGTTGTTGAGCAAGTTGTTGGTAAAGAAGGCATGATCAATGAAGTTATTGATGAATTGGCTTTTGAAATGTCTGATAGAGCAATCGAGAAAGAAGGATTAGACACATCTGGTACTCCAAGGATAGAACTTGAATCAATTTACCCGTTTGTTTTTACAGCTAAAATTCCTTTGCAACCAATCGTTGATCTTGGTTCGTACAAGAATATAAAAATTAACAAAAAGACTGTAAGAGTATTAAAAAAGGATGTAGATGAGAAAATTGAGCAGATGAGGAAACAGATTGCTTCATGGGAACCGGTAAATCGGAAAGTGAAGGCAGGAGATTTAATTACGGCTGATATAGAAGCTTCTGTAGATGACTCGAAAATAATGGATGAAAAAGGGGCTGTATTTATAGTTGATCATAATACTAGTCTGCCATTTGAGGGATTTACTGAAAAATTAGTAGGTTTGAAGTCCGGACAAACGAACAAATTTTCTACGAAGGTTTCTAAAGATCACCCAAATTCAGAGATAGCAGGTAAGGAGGCAGATTTTACTGTCAGTTTATCTGAGATTAAACAGCAAGCTTTGCCTGAACTGAATGATGAATTTGCTACTAGCTTACCTAATGGTGAATATGAAAGTTTAGAAGATTTGGTGGCGAAAACTAAAGATCAGATTAAGAATGAAATGGATCTTGCTAATGAGAACGAGCATAGAGAGAATGTGATCAATAAATTGGCAGAGGGTGCTAAGGTAGAGTTGCCAGAGTTACTTATTGAACGGGAGATTGAGAACATTATTTCACGAAGAAATGAAATGATTGAAAGGATGAAAATCACCAAAGAAGATTATTTCAAGTTCACGGCAAAAACAGAACAACAAATGGATGATGAAGCTAAGGGCGATGCGGAAGAACGATTGAAACGTTCGTGGGCGTTAACAAAATTAGGTGAATTGGAAAAAATTGAAGTAACTGAAGATGAAATAGAAACGCAACTAAATTTGTATAAAGAACAAAGTAAAATTTCTAAACAGAAAATCAAAAATAGAGATATTGAAAGGGTAAAACTTTCAATTAAAGAAAGTGTTTTCATAGGTAAATCAGTAGATAAAATTATAGAAATTGCAGGAACAAAAAGTGTTGCTTCAAAGAAAAAACCAAAGGCTGAAACAAAAAGTGTTGCTTCAAAGAAAAAGACAAAGAATGTGAAGTCAACCAAAAATTGAATCAGCTTATATATCTAGGAGGATTAATCTCAGATGGAAAGATTTGAAAATGTAATACCAATGGTTGTTGAATCAGGTGCAAGAGGGGAACGTGCATATGATATATATTCATTACTGTTAAAAGAACGCATAGTTTTTCTTGGAACTCCAATAGATGATCATGTGTCGAATGCTATCATTGCTCAATTATTGTTTTTGGATAGAGAAGATCCTGAAAGAGATATTAATTTGTACATAAATTCCCCTGGTGGAGTAATTACTGCTGGGATGGCTATATATGACACTATGAGATTGATTAGGCCAAATGTTTCGACTATTTGTGTAGGAATGGCTGCAAGTATGGCGACAGTATTGTTAATGTCAGGAGAGGCAGGAAAACGATATGCATTACCGAACTCGACAATACATATGCACCAGCCTTTAGGTGGTTCGCAAGGTCAGGCTTCTGATATCGAAATTGCAGCAAGAGAAATCATTCGGCAACAAGACAAAATGAGACAAATAATATCATTGCATACTGGACAGACCTATGAGAAAGTGGCTAAAGACACAGATAGGGATTACTATCTGAATTCCGAAGAAGCTAAGGAATATGGTCTTATTGATGATGTTTTAGGAGATACAGCTGTTCCAAGTAGTGGGAAAAAAAACAAGAAGTGAGGTAGAAATAAATGCCAGGTAGCGTAACTGACAATAATTATAATTGCTCATTTTGTAATAAAGTACAAAATCAAGTAAAACGATTAATAGCAGGACCTGATAGGGTATTTATATGTGATGAATGCGTGGAACTATGTGGGCAAATCATTTCTCAGGACGCCAATACTGGATCAAAACATCAAAATTCGAGTTTATCTAGGCCCGAAGTTAATCCTAAATGGATACACAGTAAATTAAACGAGTATGTAATTGGTCAAGAACAGGCTAAAAAGGTTTTGAGTGTAGCAGTTTATAATCATTACAAAAGAATATGGGCCAATACCAATAAAGAGGAAGTTGAGCTTGAGAAAGCCAATATTCTGATGTTAGGTCCAGCCGGGTCGGGCAAAACTTTATTAGCTCAGACATTAGCCCGTATTTTGGAAGTACCTTTTGCTATAGCGGATGCGACATCATTAACAGAAGCTGGGTATGTGGGTGAAGACGTTGAAAATATTCTATTACGATTGATTCAAGCAGCTGATTTCGATATTGCCAAAGCTGAACAAGGCATTATATATATCGATGAAATAGACAAGATTGCCAGAAAAAACCCTAATCCTTCTATAACGAGAGATGTTTCTGGAGAAGGTGTTCAGCAGGCTTTATTGAAAATTATAGAAGGTTGTGTTGCCAATGTACCACCTCAAGGTGGAAGAAAGCATCCACATCAAGAATTCTTACAGATCAAAACAGACAACATATTATTTATGTGTGGAGGAGCTTTTGAGGGGCTTAAGGATATCCTTTCAAAAAGGGTGATGGTTGGTAATTCAACAATTGGGTTTGCTAAATCCAATGAAAAAACTGGTTCATTAGATGAGGATAATTTATTTGCGAAAGCCAATTCTGATGATTTGCTTAATTATGGTTTTATACCGGAATTAATTGGAAGATTACCTGTTTTTGTGGGATTAAATGGTTTGACCGAAAAAGATTTAGTTAAAGTTCTTACAGAGCCTAAAAATGCATTAATTAAACAGTATCAATTCTCTTTCGAATTGGATGGGGTTGATTTGTCATTTACAGATAGTGCTGTGGAAGTTGCATCGAAAAAGGCTATAGAAATGGGTACTGGTGCTAGAGGGCTACGATCAATACTTGAGGAGACATTATTAGATGTCACCTATGATATATCTTCGATGAAAGATGTAGAAAGATGTATTGTTACAGATAAAACAATATTGAAAGAAGAGGGCGTTAATATAGTTAAAAAACAAGAAGTTGCCGCAAAGCGCACTGTAACCCAAGTATCAGAGCCTGCTGATATCGATAGCCAAACAGCATAATTTCTTTATATTTTTAACAACAACTATTATTGTCTGCTCTATATGAATGCCATGTTTTTGTTCTATTCTGATTTCGTAATTAAACCTTTTTAAGAGATTTATCACAGAATATGTTTTGAAATAAAAGTGTTTATCTTGATAATCTACATTCATCCCTTCCTAATTAAGTAATTACTAATGGTTAAAATTCTTTACTTTAAAATAAGAGTCGGTATTATAACAACCACTTGGAGAAAATATGGTGGAATGTAGGGATTGATCAGTACTTGTTTATGAGTTAATTATCTAATATGAAACTGTCTGTAATAATACCGGTTTACAATGAAGAATCTACTATTGCTGAAGTAATAAGACGGGTGTCGAATGTTACGATTGAAGGTGTCGATAAAGAGATTATAGTTGCTGATGACGGTTCGACTGACAGTACAAGCAGCATTATAGCAAATACTCGACGTGACGAATCAATAATAAAAGTACATACTTCTTTAATCAATTTAGGTAAAGGGGCTGCGGTAAGGTATGGATTAGAATATGCTACTGGTGATGTCATTATAATTCAAGATGCAGATTTGGAACTAAATCCTGAAGAATACGCAAAGCTTTTGGAACCTATTTTGAAAGAAACAGCAGATGTTGTTTATGGGTCTAGGTTTATGCAAAAGAACCCAAATATACCGATAATTACGAGACTTGCGAACCGGTTCCTGACGCTTTTAGGGAACGTTATATTTTCCGGTGGACTTACAGACATGGAAACAGCATACAAAGTGTTTCGAAGTAGTGTCGCAAAGCAGATAAAGTTACGTTCAGTAGGATTTGAGTTTGATGCAGAAATAACAGCTAAAATTTTGTTGGCAGGTAACAAAATACATGAAGTTCCAATAACTTATAATCCTAGAAGTAAAATTGAAGGAAAAAAATTGTCTTGGAAAGATGGGGTGAAAACAATTTATATTTTATTGAAGTGTAAATTTGGTTAAGTATTTAGATTGGAATTAGCAGTCTATTTAGATTTTCTTTTTATGAATAAGTGATTGCCAGATTTATTTTTGAAGATTGAAATTACTTCAATAAAACTAAAGCTTGCTAGCATTATTATAAGTGAATCAATTGGAAACCTAAATCTCGGTGAACCCCAGAAAGGCAAAATAGTTACAAACACATACATGATTATAGCCAAAGCGGGCCAAGATGTTTGGACCTTTCTATTAAATAAACTAAAAGTGAAAAAAAATAATATGGGAATCCATATTATTGCCATTATCAAATCGTTTGTAGTAAAAGTTGAATCATAAGGGTCGGGACGCCAAGTCCAGAAATGTTTTGCCCTGTTTAATAGAGGTTCAGGCAGTAACCTCCAATTTTTACGAATTTCAGACAAAGCCATTTGCATTGCTTCTTCATCTTTTTCAATTTCGTTAAGCGTGTCATTTAATATTGTTTCGTATTGTTTATCTTTATAGTAAAACAACCCTTTTTGAATATCCGGATGATTTAATTTCCCATTACAAATCAGCATCATATAACCAGAAGCTGAATGAAGTGGAACGAATTTTTCGTGTACCAGGTAGTTGTGTACAGTCCATGGAGCAATAGTGATAATCATTACCAGAATACCTATAGCCCAGTTTCTAAATCGCCACCGCCAAAACGTTGATTTTGAAATAATTTGCAACAATATTTGTGATATTAGTAGGAATATGGGTAGCATCAGAAATACGGGTCGGTTTAAAGCAGCTAACCCCCACAATATCCCCGAAACAACCGCTCCCCAAAATGAATGAGTTTTTGAAGTTAAAAGATATGAAATTAATATCAGTGGGGTGAAAAGACTGGCGGCATTTTCAGTTAAAAGCATGTTGGAATAATAAATTGAAGGTGGATAGAAAGTAACAATTATTGCTGCAGTTAAGCTCACTGCTAATTTATTGTTAAACAAAGTTTTGCTAACGATAAATATTGCTGGTGCAACAAGAGAAGATAATGTGATCATCAGTATTTTAGATGCATTGTAATCTACGTCAAATAATTGGTAAGTTAAAGCCAGCATTATTGGAAGTAATGGTGGCAAGTAAGATGATCTACCTGCATAATCTTGCCAACCTGAACCATTGAATATTGACTCAGCCATACTAGTGTAGGCTTGTTCGTCTCCTTGCAAAGTAGTTAAACTATCAATTGGTGCAAAAAACAGTATTAACCGTGTAACAAAAGAAAGTATGAAAAATAATATTAACCAATAAATGATTTTGGCATTGTATATTTTCTCTAAATTCTTGTTTCTAAATATATTAAGTGTCATTTATGATTTACTGAAATATATAAGTCCTTAGCCACTCATTCAATCAAGAATTGACTCAGATGTTTGAGGTTTTGTTCTTTAGTTTTGTTTTGAATTGTTAATTCATAGTCGCTTAACGGTAATAATGAATATAGGGAAGGTTGGTCGGCTATGAAAGATTCAGCGTAAGGGACTCTTGCGTGTATTGCATGAATATTACCGTCCAATGCCTCTCCAAGTTTTCGTTGCAAAGTCCCATCACCTCCATAATATTGTGACTTAAATTTGTTCATAGCATTGGTTTTTAAACTTATAACATCTGTGATATCTATAATTGTAGTTGGATTTGGTGGCCTTGAATTTTCTCTTACGTTTGTTCGTCCTTGAGAAACATGGAAGAAAATTTGTTTTATTGAGTGTGGTTGTTTTGAAACATCTTCTTGCACACATGAAGCAGCCTCAATAGCTACGAGGGTCATTTGAGTAGCATTAGCATGTGCTAGTACTGTGTCATTGGGCCAGTGGGTTATGATTATATCTGGTTTCACTTCTAATATCACATCCGTGATTTGTTGTATGATTTCTAATTTTGGCAACACGATTCTATCATCGTGCCCGAGGAATCTTACGTCTTCAACTCCTAATTCTGCAGAAGCAGATACCAATTCGCTTTTTCTTTCTTCAATCAAAGAACGAAAATCGAAGTTTTTATTGCTTTTGAAATCTGCGATTGCGGTTTCATGGTGAGACAAGCCGTGTGTAGGGGTTAGGTTACACACTTTATCTCCGTTAGCGACATGCTTGGCCATTGTACCTCCGGAATATAATATTGCATCTTTTGGATGACCCCCAATGTTTAATATGCTTAATTGGTTCATTGCATAATCTCCTAAATAGAAAAATTATTGGTCGGGGTGACTGGACTCGAACCAGCGACCCCCTGCACCCCATGCAGGTGCGCTACCAGACTGCGCCACACCCCGACTTCGATTAGAATAGCAAAACGTGATTTCTGCATCAACTTAAATAGGAAACTCTAATGCATTTTATATTAATATTGTTAGCTGATAATTTCGGTATCGTGTGAAATTATGTTGAGATCATGGTTAGAAGATTCAATAAAAGAAAATATTTGGTCAAAGGTTCGGTTTAAAATGATTATTTTGTTACTGATTATTGCTATTCCGATTGTGGCAATTTGCCATAGTTCATTATTTTCAATTTCTGAAACAGAAACGTTAAATCTACTTCGTATTTGGTCGGATAGTGATTTCACTATTCTTCTTTTACCCTTTAGATCTTGATTCATGGGTAAATATAGTTCGATTTTACACGTACCTGTATGCATGCTCGTTGATTCACTCCATATTTATTTTGTGAATTATACTTGACACTTGTCTTCCAAACGATAGTATAACAACAAAAGTATTGTTTTAAGTGTAAGGTTATGACGTCAGATAATATTGATTGGAAAAAGGTTTTAGAAAACACTTCAATTATTCGATTTCCTAAGCAAAAACTAGCTACTTTTGGAAACACATCCATCAAATATTATGTGGTTACAGAGCCTTTATATAATGTTATAGATTCCAAATCAGAGGAAGGAGTTGTAAGAACAGGTGTAGTAGTAGCCGAAAAGCCTGCAATTATAACTCCATTTTATGCGATGCATCTACAAGGATTTAGTGAAGATGCATATGAATATTTTAAAGAATTGAGTTCAAGTTCTGGTCAAAACAGCCCTGGGATATTATATCAATATAGAAATGAACCTTCTGAAATGGAGATTGTAAGTGGTAACCCAAAAGAAATTGCAACCAACATTGATTTAGATTTAGAAAAAAACAAATCTGATATGTCAGTGGTAATGATTGGGATTGATGAATATTGGGATGTTGCGTTGCTTAAATTCGTTTATGAATTTACAGCAAATTCTATTACAAATAACATAAACGAATTTAGTTCCAGAGGTCTGTTAGATCCCGATCCATCTTTGGGTGGCATTCCTAGAGATGCAGTTCAAAAAATAGAGAAACTTTTCTCAGAAGCAGAAAACGGAGGATCTTCGGATGTTCTGAAATTGGAATTGGATAGATGGGGCGTATTCGAACAATATCAGGATAGGTTCTTCAATTTATTCAAAAGGAGTTTTTGAATTAATTTTTCGGTATAGCAAATCCGCGGTCGGAGTCACTGTTGTGTACTTGGCTCAACCTGTTTTTTATACTGAAAAACCCGTTTGTTTCGTCGTCTTTTTGTTCAATTGCGTCGCCAACAAGTTTGCCTATAGATGGACCAAATTTAAATCCGTGCCCACTTCCGCCAGATGCAACAAAGATTTTAGAGAAGTTAGGAGCCCAGTCTAATATGAAGTGGTCATCAGGTGTATTTGTGTATACACAACCCTTTGCAGAAACTATTTGCGCATCTGATAATAATGGGAATCTTTGATGCATGAATGTTGTTGCTTCGGTCAAAAATTCTTGATTAGGGGAGCGATTCGCATCCGGATCAATAATTTGCCCTCTGGAATCATTCGCTATTTTAATGTATCCCTCTCTTAATAAAGGAAATCCGTACCATTCAGATATAAGTTCATCTTTGGAATCGATTGAATTCATCGACCAAACAGGTAATTTTTCATGAACAAATGAACTTAGGTTGGCTGAATCCACAAATATCATTTGCTGTAAAGTTACCGTTAATTTGGAACCTATATTAGGTAACAAATCACTTGTCCATGCACCTGATGCGACTATGATTAAGTCAAATTCAATTTTATTTCCTGATATATATAAAAAAACTGATCCTTTTCTTTCTTGGATTTCATCAACTTTTGAATTTTCATGTATTTCCACACCTTGCGATTTGATTAGGCCAGACAGTTCTTTTATTGCAAGTCCGCTTTCAATATATCCACCCCACTTATCATAAATTGCTATTTCGTTATTGTTTAGTTTGATTTGCGGGAAAGTAGTTTTCAAAAGGTTGTTGTCCAATATCAATATATCTTCATTTTGGTCATTTTCTTTCAAAAACTTCCAACTTTCATAAAGCGGAGTTTTTGGCTCAAATTGGTTGCTTACTATTAGAGTTCCAGGTTGATGATAAACTTTTTTGGTGAATTTTCTTTCCCACATGCGCCATTTTAAAGCTGCCTGTTCAACTACATTAACATAAACATTATTATTGGAGGCATAACTAGTTCTTCTAATTGCCTTTGATACGTCAGTTGAACTAGCCATCGGGTTAGGTATAATTCCTGTTTCAAAAACACTAACAGAGTGGCCTCTATTCCGAAGTTCATAGGCCGTAGATAGGCCGAAGATTCCGGCACCAATTACAGCGATGTTCATTTTTCGCTTATTTAAAGGCATTGTTTTGCTGAAAAGTTTGGTGTCACAGGAATTGATTTTGACATAGATTCGTAACTGGCTAGAACCACTGATAAATCGTTGATTGCTGCTTCGTTAGTTACAACTGGATTATGAGATGAATTTGTAATATATTTACGAAAATCATCTAACATTTCTTTAAATCCCGCGCCACCTTTATTTAGCTTCACTTTTTCCTGACTTTCTATCGATGTTACTATGATTTCATTGCCAAATGGGTTGAAACTTAATTGTTTAATGGTTCCAGATATCAAGACATTATCATGTCTGGTATTTTGAGGTGCTCCAGTACTGTGATTGATTAAACCAATCACTTTGTTTGGCAGGTTGGCAATCATTATAACTGTGTCTTCAGCTTGAAGATTTGGTAGTCTCGTTTGTGTCGCTTGAGCATATAGCCGTGTTGGCAATCCTCCTAAATTTAACAAAATGTCAATATAGTGTATTCCTCCATCAATAAACCTTCCACCTCCAGTTGAATCTTTGTCAAGTCGCCATCCGGATACTGGACCGTAGTCTTTAGATTCTATTTCAATGGATATCATATTCCCGATTATCCCTGAGTCTAATATTTTCTTGACACTTTTGATTGTAGGCAGATATCTGTAATTTTCTGCAATCATTAACTTTATGTTATTTCTTTTCGATTCATCAACCATCATATGTGCCTCTTCTAGATTTCTCGCGATAGGCTTTTCCATCAACACGTGCTTGCCGTTTTTTGCAGCTAATTCAACATTAGATAGATGTAAATCATGTGGTGTTAGGAAATATGCAGCGTCTATTCTATTATCGGATAAAGCTTGTCCATAATCGTCAAAGTAATCTATTCCTTTATATTTGTCCGAATATGATTTAGCTCTGTCTCGGTCACGACTGGCGAAATAAAGATTGAATTCGGCAGATTGATCTTTTTCAGATAATACTCTGTCGGCATGTTGACCGCACCCAAATATACATATAGAAGGTTTCATTAGGTTGATTCACCTTTTAAAGTTATTGAAAATCTCAAGGTTGACTTTATTTAAATTTTTTCAATACGTCAAATAGAAACGGTTGTGATAATATGTATGTTAGTTATGTCATATAGAAATGAAGAACCAGAAATAAACTTACGCGCTATTTTAGATAAGCTTCCATTCAAGTTTGGTGGAATGTCCGGTGGTAATACATTTAGTTATATCGTGTTATCCATTTTCTCCGTGGCTTTAGTGATTTGGTTAGTAACTGGATTTTATTCTGTACAACCTGGAGAAATTGCTGTAGTCAAACTATTTGGCAAACTGAATTCTGAACAAGGTCCGGGTTTGCACTGGTTTCCAAATGGTCCTGTAGGGAGTAAACAGATAGTATTTGTTGAAGAAGTTAAAAGATTAGAGCTTGGATTTAGAGGCGGTCAATCTGTTCCAGATGAGTCTTTAATGATAACCGGAGATGAAAACATAGTAGATGTTCAATTACTTGTTCAATATGATATTAAGAACGCGACAGATTATTTGTTTCAGACCGTTGATCCTTCAGGAGCTGTGATTAAAGATGCTACTGAAACCGCATTACGTCAAGTTGTAGGTAGTAGCCCAATTGATTCTGTAATTATTGAAAGAGAAATAATTCAAACCAATACTAAGATAATATTACAGAAATTATTGGATGACTATAAAACAGGAATCAGGGTTACAGAAGTTAAGTTACAGGGAGTTAATCCTCCTGATGAAGTTAAATCGGCTTTTGCTGATGTAGTTATAGCTAAAGAAGACAAAGAAACAATAATAAACCGAGCTCAAGCTTATGAGGAATCAGTCTTGCCTAATGCAAGAGGTGAATCCATGAAATTAATTGAAGATGCTAGGGCATTTAAGGCACAGAGAATAAATACATCTCAAGGTCAGGCTAGTAAGTTTACATCGATGTTAGTTGAATATAAGAAGGCACCAGATATAACAAGAAAAAGACTTTTATACGAAACGATGGAAGAAGTCTTGCCTGGAATAACAAAGTTTATTGTAGATGCTGAAACTGGAATTTTGCCCATCTTGCCATTAGGGCAGGAAAATAGCATGTCTGTAGTCCCACAGTTAAAAGCAGGTGCAGAATAATATGAGATTTGTTGGGCCACTATTAATTATTATTATTATTGCTGTAGTTATTTTAGGTCCTCAGACTTTTTATAAGGTTGATGAAACAGAAACTGCAATAGTTACAAGATTTGGTGAAATAATAGGTTCTTCAAAGAATATTCCTGGTCTTCATATAAAAACGCCATTTATTGATTCTGTGACCTATTTTGATAAAAGATTATTGGTTTTTGATGCTCCACCGGATTCTTTGTTGACTAAAGACAAAAAAAATCTTGAAATAGATGTTTATGCTAGAGGTAAGATCATAGATCCAAAAGTATTTTATGCAACATTAAGAACCGAAACTTCTGGATATAATCGTGTTGTAGACATTGTTTCTTCTGAATTAAGAAGAGAGATTGCAAATGATGAACAGTCTGAAATTATTAGTATTAGCCGCGAAACCATCATGAATAGGGTCAGAGATGCCGTAGCACCAAAGTTGTTGGAGTTTGGAATTGAATTAGTTGATGTAAGAATAAAAAGGGCTGATTTCCCTGATGCAGTAGCTGACAGTGTGCATAAGAGGATGATTGCAGAAAGAGAAAGAATAGCAAACAGAGAACGCGCAGAAGGTGCCGAATATGATTTGGAGCGTAGGGCTAATGCTGATAGAACAGCTATAGAAATTAGAACAGCAGCTCAAAGGGATGCAGAAATAATTAGAGGATGTGCTGAGGCTGAATCGATTAAAATATACGCATCTGCATTGGCACAGGACCCGGAATTTTACTCGTTCCAAAGGTCATTAGAAGCATACAAAGAGTATTTGGATAGCAATACTACTATAATCGGGTCATCTACGGATTTGGGAGAATTGTTTGCCAAAATTAGAATTGGTGTTAATGATGCCTCACGAATAGATACAAATAATATTGATACTTCTAGTTTAAGTGATAAATCAAGTTTAGAAAATGATATAGGGCCTTGTTCAGAAGTTAATGTAAGACGAGCTGGACAAAAATTGATTTCCGAGAAATTAGATATAAATAATGACATTGATGTTAAATTAGTCGGTATAGAGTCTAGGGAATGGGAAGATAGCAGTATGGGTTGTAAAGTGGATTCATCCGAAGAAATCGTGGATATGAAAATCAAAGGTTTCTCGGCTTTATTTGAATATATGGGCGAAACATTCCAAATTAATACAAATTCGGATGTTACAATGGTCGTTGAGTGTCTTAAGTAGGCAAAGTATATTTTAGGTTTTTTGTTTTAAATATACTGGTATCGGTTTATTAATGAATAAATATACCTGTTCACCAAAAGTACATGAAGTTTATGATTCTGACCATTGTGTTCCAGAAGATTGGATAATCCTAGTAGCAATTGAGACTTTAAAACCTCATATATTTATAAGAAATTGTGAGTTAAATATAATAATCGGTGATGATGAGTTACTGAAAACATTGAATTTAGACCATAAAGGAATCAATGACAGTACGGATGTGTTGTCATTCAATATTGAACCTGTTGATGATTTTGTTTTAGTAGATAATAGTTCAACCCAATATTCTGCAAGCAGTGATTTTATTATGCCAGAGGGTACATCTGGCTTGATTGGTGAAGTCATAATTTCAATAGAAAAAGTTGTTTCTCAATCTCACTCTAAGGGAATTTCATTTAACCAAGAATTAGCAGTATTGGTTATTCATGGTATCTTGCATATATTGGGATTTGATCATGAAGATGATCGAGATTACCAAAAAATGCAAGAGTTTGCCGATAAAGCATACAGTGCGGTTATGAATATTTCTTGATAGGATACTTTTATGGCTCAAATGCTTTACAGAAAATGGCGTCCGAAAAGATTAGTTGATGTAGTTGGACAAGAACATATAACTAGGACTCTTAGTAATGCAGTTAGGCTTGACCGAATTGCACATGCATATCTGTTTTGTGGACCAAAAGGTACAGGTAAAACCAGTACTGCTAGAATACTGGCTAATTTGGTGAATTGTGTTGATCCGATTGATGGTGCCCCCGATGGTAGTTGCCATATTTGTACAGAATTTGCGAATAACCCGATTGATATGATTGAAATTGATGCTGCTAGTAACAGAGGCATTGATGATATACGGGATCTCAGAGAAAAAATCCAATTTACCCCTAATTTATGTAAGTACAAGATATACATAATAGATGAAGTACATATGCTTACAGAAGCTGCTTTTAATGCACTCTTAAAAATATTAGAAGAGCCACCTAAACATGCTATTTTTATTTTGGCAACTACAGAGAGTCAAAAGCTACCTGAAACTATTGTTTCTAGATGCCAAAGATATGATTTCAAAATCATATCTTTTGATGTTGTAGTAAAAAGATTAAAAGATATCTGTGCTAGCGAAAATGTTGTGGTTTCTGAAGAGGCAATTTCACTCATGACTCGTTATGCCGGTGGAAGTTTAAGGGATGCAGAAAATTTACTTGAGCAAGCAATAGTTTCCTTTCAGACAGATTTAAATGAAAATCAAATAAGAACCCTTTTAAATTTGGATTCAGATGAAATATCAATGCGAATTGTGGATTGCATAATTGATTTGGATATTAGAAATACAGTGTTGGTTTTAAATGAATCGCTAGAAAATGGTTCTAACCCGAATCAATTGCAACGCACTCTGCTTGAGATCAGTAGAGCGATTTTGCTAATTAAGTCGGAAAATATTAACCAGTTAAGCTTTTCAGAAAATGTTAAAAGCCAATTGTTGAAAATAGCTGAAAAAGTGAATTTAGAAAATATAGTAAAAATAATCAGGGTTTTAGCTGAGTACAAAACGGACAACAAAATTCCTGCTAATTTGGGTTTGGAATTGGTTTGTGTAGAAGCAATAATTGCTATTAAACAGGACGATGTGAATGAGATAGTAAATGATAAAGATGATGAACCTAGGTCCGATTTGAAATCTTCAAGTGTAGATAAAGATTATAAAACCGAATATAAAGTCAAAAAAAATCAAGATATAAAGTCCGAACCAGAACCTGTTAGTAAAGTATCACCTGTAGATGATGAGAAGAATGTATCCAAGTCAAAAATAGTTGTTCCTAATAACGAAAAATGGGATGAGCTAATAAAAAGATTAAGTAAAATGAAAGGTAAGAGATTCAACTTAGGTGCTCTATTACGGGATTGCAAAAAGTATGAAATTATTGATCGGAATGCGATATTAGAATTTACTCATAAGTCTCATATGGAGAGAGTTGAAAGTGAAATTGAAGATATAAGGGTGAAAAAGATGTTGTCTGAGGCCTTAAACGAAATATTTGAAGGAGACTATGAAATAGTTATTAAACTATTAGATTCTACTTCAGAAGGTGGATCAAATAAAGCTGCACCAACCAGTCATTTGGTGCGATCGGCCCAAGCTATTGGGGCATTAATATTAGATGAAAAGGAGAATACCAATGATGAATCGAAAGATGATGAAACAAGCGCAGGAATTTCAAAAAAACATGACGAAGATCCAACAAGAAATTGAAGAATTAACTGTAGAGTCTTCTGTTGGAGGTGGAGTTGTAAAAGCTTCAGTCAGCGGTAAAATGGAACTTGAATCTATAACAATCTCACCCGAAGTGATTGATTCGGAGGATATGGATATGGTTCAGGATTTGATAGTTGCTGCTGTAAATGAAGGATTAAATAAAGCAAAAGGAATCGCATCTGAAAAGATGGGTGGGTTAACTGGCGGACTAAATATACCTGGTTTGATGTAGCAATAAAATATCCTGATTACATTCAGCGACCAGTTAAAACAGATAAGTGAAAGGTATGAATTCTATAGATAATTTGATAAATGAGCTTACTAGATTCCAGGGTATTGGAGCTAAAACCGCTCAAAGATTGGCCTATCATTTGATTAAAATGCCAATCGAAGATGCCAAGGCGATAGCTCAAGCAATAATTGAGGTAAAGGACAATATTAAGTTTTGTTCAGTTTGTTTCAACATTACTGAGGTTGAGCCATGTAAGATTTGTACTTCCCATGGAAGAGATGGGGAGTCTTTATGTGTTTTTGAGAAACCGCTAGATGTAG
>CAYPYC010000005.1:0-832 GCA_964414905.1 uncultured Dehalococcoidia bacterium | reverse complement strand
GTACGCGGAATCGCCGTAGGATTTGTACTTGGAATCCATGTAGGATTTGTACTTCTCCTGACAGAGATGGAGAAAGTTCATGTGTTGTTGAACAACCGCTAGATTTAGTCGCTTTTGAAAAAACTGGGGTATATAAAGGTATGTATCACGTACTGCATGGAGCTATATCTCCAATCAACGGGATAGGTCCGCAAGATATCAAGTTAAATGAATTGATAAACCGAGTCGAAGCAGGTAGTTTCAACGAAATAATATTAGCTACAAATGTTAATTTAGATGGGGAAGCAACTGCGATGTACGTACATCAAATGCTTTCGAAATCAGACATAAAAATAACACGACCTGCACGTGGTTTACCTTTTGGCGGAGATTTGGAATATGCAGACCAGACTACTCTTAGTAGAGCTTTTGAAGGAAGACAAAATTTATAATGGTTCAAATTTAAATTTGGTTATTCTTGTATAAACTTTTAATTTACGGTTAATTTTTAATGGTTTCATATAAATCTACAATTTTTGAAACTAAAGCGGTAGTAATAAGACATATACCCCTAGGCGAGGCGGATAGATTAGTCACGTTCTTTTCAGAAAAATTTGGCAAGGTACGTGCTATTGCTAGGGGTGTTCGAAGATATAAAAGTAAAATGGCTGGGCACCTAGATACATTGAATTTAGTGACAATAAGTGTTGGAAAAGGTAAAGGTATAGACGTAATCATAGAGGTTGATACTTTGAATGACTATTCGAAAATAAAAGGAAATTTAAAAAACATATCTTTGGCAACATATTTATCCGAATTAGTTGAAGGTGTTTCAGTGGAAGAATCACCTAAT
>CAYPYC010000004.1:18485-19249 GCA_964414905.1 uncultured Dehalococcoidia bacterium | reverse complement strand
AATTATGAGTCCAATTCAAAAATGTATAAAAAACAAAGACACAAAAAGGTGTTATCTCTTACCAAAGGACATAAAGGTTCGCGTAGTAAGCTATATAGAATTGCTAAAGAATCTATGCTTCACGCACTACATTACGCTTATGTACATCGTAGAGAAAAGAAAGGTGACATGCGCAAATTGTGGAACGTAAGAATCAATGCCGCAGCTAGATTGAATGGACTATCTTATTCTAAGTTGATAAACGGATTGAAAATCGCGGGAATTACAATCGATAGAAAAATGCTTGCAGAGGTCGCGGCAAAGGATCCAGAAGCATTTACGTTCATTGCAAATCAGGCTAAACCTTCTAACTGACAGATTTAAATCCTGTTACATTCGAGTAAAGTTGGCCTATTCAAATACCTATGACTGGTTTTATTTTATCTGGGTTCTTTTTTCCAATAAAGCCGCTATACCAGGAACGAATATTACTAGCGCCATTCCTAGTACAATGATTAATAATGGTACCTCATCATGACCAACTTTGGGACTGGGACCATAGTGTTCCAACAACATAAAGATGACACCAAGCCCTACTGCAAACGCTCCTACCAAGATTATTGATAACAACGGGAAAAATATGAAGTCTTTGCTTTTATTCGCCATTCGCTAATCTCCAAACTAATTTAATATCCATTTTATCGAAATACATCCTTTCCACTAACTGCATAATCACTTGGTGTATTCTGTTCGTTTTTATACCATTTTAAAAATATGGTTATCAA
>CAYPYC010000004.1:0-18475 GCA_964414905.1 uncultured Dehalococcoidia bacterium | reverse complement strand
CACCTACAACCTTCATTATAATACCACCAATCTGCTGATCCAACATCGCAGATATTCCAAATAATCTGGGGGCATTAATATACCAATCATACAGAGGATCGCTCGAAAATGTAATCATTCCGAAAACTATTATCTGGGCAATAGACAAAAAGAAAAGATAAATTATCCTCAGAGGATAATTTAGTTTAGGTAAAAGTCGTGACCGGCTAGCAATAGGCCACCACATTAATATAGCTGTAAATATAAACATTGAATGCTCTACAACATGTACCCAATGTAATGAGACAGAATAATGATATAACTGTGGCATATGCCATATAGAAAAAGTTAGGTTGAAAGAAAAAAATGCTACAAGTGGATGTGTTAAAAAGTACATTATATTAGACAAAAACGGAATCTCCAAAGATTTGGTTATTGCCTGATCAGGTATGCCGAATATGATTAAAGGAGGCGCCAATAATGTCAATAGTACATGTTGGAGCATATGAGCACTGAAAAGATAATTGTCACTTATGTAGTGTAGTGGAGATAAAAGGCAAATCGCTATTATGATGATGCCTGATGTAAAAGCCATTATTTGACCAACAGAAACTTCCCCGTCAACTGCATTTCGGTTGTGCTTACCAACCCAGAACATATAGGTTAGTTGGATTAAAGTCAAACCTATAATTACCTCTGGGTGTGGATGCCAATGGTTCCAAATAATCTGATAAATACTGGATTCCAATATGGATTAATATGCTAAGCGAAGTATTTAAAAAGAGCCATCAAGGCAATACAAACACAGCTCGCCAACACAACACCGGCAAAAAACAATGAAGAAAATAATTTAGAATCATATTTTAAATGCATATAGAACATAGCTACCAAACCAAATTTAAGCCCTGATAAAATCACCAAAACCGGGATTATTCCCCACTTAAGATCTTCTATATAAAATACTCCTACTTCAATGGCAGTTATAATTACTAGAGTTATCGCAACTTTAAAATATTTAGCTGGAGATGGATGGTCGTGATGTTCAGAATCGATTGTTTTGTTCATTTTTGAGTCTGTACTCATATTAATTTCTCTCTATAATTTCCAATAATATATTAGAATCCTCTAAATACCCCAAACAAATAGACCACAGTAAATATTATGATCCAAACCATATCGACAAAATGCCAGTACAGCGCAGCTAAATCAACGTCTAGGCTTCTTTCAGGCGTCACGCCACCCCTAAACGAGTTGAAATACAACGATAATAACCAAATCACACCTAAAGTTACGTGAGCACCATGAATTCCAGTTAAGGTGAAAAACGTAGAACCGAACAAATTAACTTGAGGAGTCAGATGGTCGTGATGTACAAATGTCCTAAATTCAAATACTTGAAAAGCTAAAAAGGTCGCTCCCATTATTGCTGTAGATAGTATCCAGATTCTAAATCCCTTTAAATTTCCTCTATTCAATGCAGAGTAGGCTAACACCATACTCATGCTACTCATCAACAAAACAAAAGTGCTAACTGAAGTAGTAGGAATATCAAATACATCTACAGGGTATGGCCCAACTAATGATTTACCTTGATGTACCAAATAAGTTGCTATTAAAGCACCAAAAAACATACAATCTGAACCCAAAAATAGCCACATTAGCAACTTTCTGTTATTCAATCCTGTAGTTGTCTCGTGAGCATTTTCAGTTTGATTTTCCATTACGGATGTATTGTCCAATTCACACTCCTACTCTAATCTCAATGCGAGTTTTCAGGATCATTAACAGGTTCAAATGACCACGCATAAACAGAGACCATAGTCACCATAAACCCAATCGCCGTCACAACAATACCAACTGTAGAAGATATATAAACAGCTCCATACCCAGCTATCAACAAACCCATAGAACATATGAATGGCCAATAAGAAGGCTGAGGTAGATGTATTGAATGATCATCAACTTCTACGACTTCATCCGAAACAACTTTGCCATTTTCTTTTTTATCAATCCAAAACTGGTCAATTCCTGTTACATGCGGTATTTCTTTAAAATTATATTCTGGTGGTGGAGATGAAATCGACCACTCTAATGTTCTTGCATCCCAAGGATCAGAACCTGCGATATCACCTTTTCTCAAACTTTTTACCACATTATGTATAAATATCAAAATTGACAATGCTAACAATAAAGAACCTGCAGTTGAAACACCATTCCAAAGGTTCCAACCCATATCAGCATCATATGTATATACACGCCTAGGCATACCATCCATACCTAAAAAGTGCTGCGGAAAGAAGGTAATATTCATTCCAATAAACATTAACCAAAAATTCAATTTACCTATTTTTTCATCAAGATACTTTCCGGTGACTTTTGGAAACCAATAATATATACCACCAAAAATGGCTACTATAGCTCCTCCAAATAAAACATAGTGTATATGCGCGACAATAAAATATGTGTCCTGTTGTTGCGCATCTGAAGCAGGTATTGCGTGCATCACACCACTCAATCCACCAATAATAAACAAAAACACAAATCCTACAGCAAAAAGCATCGGGGTTTTAAAATCAAGCGACCCTCCCCACATAGTACCTAGCCAATTGAATATTTTTACTCCTGTAGGTACCGCGATCGCCATTGTTGTTAAGGCAAAAACAGAGTTCGCTACTGGTCCCAACCCAACAGTAAACATATGATGGCTCCATACCATCCAACCCATAAAACCGATTATAACTCCGGATAGCACTATGAAAGGATAACCGAATAACGGCTTTTTCGAGAAAGTCGGTAATATTTCCGAAACGATCCCCATTGCTGGGAGTATAAGAATATAAACTTCAGGATGTCCAAATATCCAAAACAAATGCTGCCATAAAACTGGACTTGCCCCAGCGGATGTGACAAAAAAGTTCATGCCGAAATATCTGTCCATAAATAACTCAATAAGAGCAACAGTTATAACTGGAAATGCAAAAATTAATAAGAAAGAAGTAACAAAGGTCATCCATGTAAATAATGGCATCCGCATTAAAGACATGCCAGGAGCTCTCATATTAATTATTGTAGTCAAAAAGTTGAATGCTGCAGCCAACGAAGCTACTCCAAGAATCTGTAAACTGATTATCCAAAAATCAACTCCGTGACCTGGATTGTATGCAGCACCAGTTATCGGAGCATAACCAAACCAACCAGCATTCGGTGCACCACCCAAAAACCAACTCAGTTTTAAAACTATAGCCCCGGATAGAAATGTCCAATAACTAAAGGCATTTAACCGAGGAAAAGCAACATCTCTCGCACCAATCTGTAACGGTATCACATAATTGAAAAACGCAGCACTCATAGGCATAACACCTAGAAATATCATGGTAGTTGCATGCATGGTAAATAGCTGATTGTATACTTCTGGAGATACTATATTAGCTTCAGGGCCACCAAGTTGAAATCTGATTATTAAGGCTTCAATACCCCCTGTTAGAAACATTATGAAGGAAGTTACTCCGTAAAGAATACCTATTTTTTTATGATCTATAGTTGTTATCCAACCCCAAATACCAGTTGGGTGCACTGGTCTAGCTATACCAGACAAAGCAAGTAGCGTCATCCCATTCCTCCTGGCTGAATATTCAATTCCAAGCTAAAACCAATATGCTTAGCTGTCAAGTTCATCAATTCTTCCTTCGATATCATTTTAAAGATTGCAAATAAGCCACTAGAGCTGCAATTTGACCATCAGTCAAAGCGAGCTCGTCCTGGGTATATATCAACCCTTCTCTAGACATAATATTACCGGGTTTTATTTTATCTGGGTCTTTTATCCAATCCCTTAGATTTTCTTGATTATTTTCCATTATCGCAGAAGCAATATGGCTTCTACTACCAATATGAGTCAAATTAGGCCCCTTTTTCCCCCTAGCTTTTTTCAGGCCTTTGACAGTATGACAAGAATAACATTGTCCTGAACCTTCAAATATATCTCTACCTTGCGCAGCTAATGGGTCTGCAGAGTTAAATCCATCAGTATCTTGTTGGACCAACCATTTATTGAATTCCTCAGGTGTTTCTACCACCACTCTAAATTTCATTAATGCGTGAGCTACACCACAAAATTCTGCACATGTTCCCAAGTAAACACCCTCTGAACCTTTATTTGCCTTTATCCACATCGTATTTGTATGATTCGGAACGACGTCTACCTTACCAGCTAATTTCGGAATCCAAAAACTATGCAATACATTTTGTGAACGCAATTCAAGATTAACAACAGTATCACTTGGTATATGCATTTCATTAGCCGTTACAATACGATTCCCACTCCCATCGGGGTTCGGGTAGGTAAATTCCCACCACCATTGATGGCCTATAGCTTCTACGGTTAGTGAGTTCGGATCCGGAGAATTAGCATTAGCAAAAGTCTCCTTAATCGTAGGTACTGCCACGATTGCCAATAAAATAATGGGCAATATTGTCAATGCTACTTCTATTTTGGTATTGCCATGTATCTGAGGAGGATCCACATCCCCTTTCCTTTTGCGATATCTAACAAGTATGTAGAGCATAAAGCCAACAACGACAATAAAAACCGCTGTGGCAACCCAAAATATTAAATAAAAGAGGTCAGCCTGACCCTGTGCAACAGGACCCTGCGGATCAAAAGTGGATTGTTTATGGCTTGGATAACAAGCAACCAACAAGAATAAAAGCGGTGCTAATTTGGAAATAAGTCTGAACAAAGATTTGAACCCAATCATCTTTACTGAAAATCGCTCCTCAAAATAACATTTTTACAGATTTGGGATTAAATACCAAATTCAGGTTGTATCATCATACTCGTATCTGAAAATTTTAATATCACTCAGGATATATCAATAATTTAGTTCAAACAATACACTATCTATAATAATTGCTATAAAAATAACACCCAGATAGGCAATAGAGAACAAATATAGCTTTTTTGCTCCATTTATACCCTCGGTACGTAAAAGTTTAACAACGTACCCAATAAATAACACTCCTAATATTAAACAACTAAAAAGATAAATAGGACCAAAAGTATCTCTAAATGCCCAATACGTTAATAAAGTTATAACAACAAGCAAAATAGTGTATCTGAGTATAGCCCATTTGGTACTTTGGACTCCTGCCACGACTGGCAACATCGGTATCTGTGCCAACTTATAATCATCCTTCAATAGTAACGAGAGAGCCCAAAAATGGGGCGGTGTCCAAACAAATATAATAATAAATAAGCATATAGCGGGAGCAAGTTCATACACACCTTCATATCCCCTTACTGCTACCCAACCCACCAAAGGAGGTATTGCTCCAGCAGCACCACCGATAACAATATTCTGAGAAGTCCTTCTTTTAAGAATCATTGTATAAATAAATATGTAAAAACCCGATGCAGATAAGGTCAATATTGCACTTTCCGGATTTACAAGAATCCACAATAATCCAAATGCTATTAAATTTGTCAATAATCCAAAAACCAGAGCGTGTGATGGGGGAATACTTTCACTGACTAAAGGTCGCTTCTTGGAAGTCCTAGACATTACCGCATCTATATCTTTTTCTAAATATTGGTTGATAGCATTAGCCCCGGCAGCGGCAAGAGACCCTCCAAACAACACTAGCGCTATCAAGTCTAAACTTGGAACACCTTGTTTTGCTAAAAACATACCGCCTACTGACGTCATCAACAACAGTATTATTATCTTAGGCTTGGTCAATGCTATGTATGCGTTTAGCGTTGAAGCAAGAGTTGCCTTAGAATTTTGGACTACCACGTAATCTACCCCTCGTTCAAATATACTCAAGTGTATTTGATATATTCCTTCCAATAAATAGAAGCCCCAATAGATATTGCAACCCAGAACAAGGTCGCCATAGTCAAATGTAGAGCCTTGAATTCACTTGAAAATCCAGTCCAAATAATTATAGCACCCAAAATTATTTGCGCCACCAATATCGCCAATCCGCAAATCATGCTTAAACTAAATCTGTTTGTTAATCCAAATCTCTTTATTACAAGATAAGCGAGACTAGCAAAACCCAGCACTAAAACAATTGCAGAGTACCTGTGTGCCATATGCATGAAAGAAAACAAATCAGTTGGGAAAAAATCACCTCTACACAAAGGCCAAGTACCACAAACAGCCGAATATCCACTCCCTACAACATAAGAGGCGAACAGAATACTTAAAAATGTAAATACAACACTAATTGCCATCATTTGACCAATCAATTTGTGCTTGATCACGCCAATAAATTTATCAGAAGGTATTTCGAGAACGATAATGGCACATAGAGAGGCAATCAAAATTTCTGCAACTCCTAAATGTACTAATCGCATCCACTTTGATAATTCCGTCAAAACCGTCATCCCACCTAATAATCCCGCAATGACTACCAAAATCAAAGCAAGTATTGACAATCTAACAGTTAATTTTCTTTTATGATTATGGGTACTAAACACAAACCCCAAACACATTGATAGCACCAAGATCCCCAATATCATACCTGATAATCTATGTGAATATTCTATAAGGGTGTCTAATTTAAATGGTGGTATTATTTGCCCATAACATAATGGCCAATCTGGACAACCTAAACCAGAGCCGGTAACCCTCACAATTCCACCAAGTGTTACCTGTGCGACTGCATCAATTAAAGCTAAAACCGATAAATAAATAAGATTCTTCTGGTTAAAGATAGCGGGGATATATTTGTCTCGAATTAACATACAGCCTATAAATTAAAGATATCATAAACTCCGGTCGACAGAAACAATTGCTTATTACCATAAAAATCATATATATCCAAAACCTTTAAAACACCAAGGCAATAGTGCCAACTATATTAATCTGATACAATACACGTTGGAATTTAAATTAGATATTTTGTCATCTACTTTAATTGAAATACCTTGTAATGGAGTTAATACTATGCCTACACGTGAAGAAGGTGAACCGTATTTCCGAATCGATAGTAAAGAAGCATTTGAGATGTTAAAAAATGAAAACACCATATGTATTGATGTAAGGGGAGAAGATGAATATTCTAGTGGCCATGTAAAGGACTCTATATCTATACCAGTAGATTCTATACTCTCTAGAATAGATGAACTTCCAAAAGATAAAACCTTACTATTCATTTGTGGTATGGGTGTAAGAAGTGGATTAGCATGCGAAATGGCTGCATCGATGGGCTTAGATACAGATAAACTCTACAATATACAGGACGGAACACCTGTCTGGATAGAAAACAACCTACCAACTGAATACGGAGAATAAAGTTGAATAAAACAAAACGTCAGGCCTGGAAAAAACATAGGAAAACGCAAAAGAAAATGAAGCTAGCAAGAAAAGCTTCAAACAACTAGCATAATCCGTATTTGCCCTATTTGAAGGTCTATCTTATATGAATAATTCAGTTTTAGTAGTAGGTTCAGTCGCATATGATTCTGTAAAAACACCATCGGGAACCAGAGATAACGCTCTTGGCGGATCCGCTACTTACTTCTCTATCTCTGCGAGTTATTTCAAAAATGTAAGTTTGGTAGCTGTAGTAGGCGATGATTTCTTGGAAAAAGATTTCGCCTTAATTAATGGCAAAGATGTGGATACTTCTGATTTACAAAGGGTCAATGGTAAAACCTTTAGGTGGCAGGGCTCTTACGATTTTGGCGATTTGAATCAGCGAGAAACAATTTCAACTGACTTGAACGTATTTGCAGATTTCAAACCAATCCTTAGTAAAACTAACCAAAATGCTCCTTATGTTTTTCTGGCAAATATAGATCCCGAATTACAATTAGATGTTCTGGAACAAATGGTAATAAAACCGAAAATAGCACTTCTAGACAGCATGAATTATTGGATTGACAATAAGTTCGAAGCACTAGAAAAAGTTCTTAGAAGAATCAACATATTAATCCTTGACGTAAATGAGATTAAGGAATTCACCTCAAAAACTGTAATTGAAGAAGCGACACAATTCATACAAGAGCATTATAACGTAGAGTTTATCGTGGTTAAAAATGGGGAACATGGTTCTACGCTATGGTCAAACGGATTAAAATTTAATGCCCCGCCGTACAAAGTCGCTGAAATAATTGACCCTACAGGCGCAGGGGATTCTTTTGCAGGAGGGTTTACAGGATATCTTACCAAATTACAAAAAACAGATTTACAAACATTGAAAAAAGCCATGATATATGGAAATACAATGGGTTCATTCGCAGTAGAAACATTTAGCGTTGATAAATTGGTAAAATTAAGTATTAGTGAAATAGAAAATCGTGCTAAAAGCATAATGGATAAATCAAATATATAGCACGAGTATGATTGCAAAAAAATGATAATAATGGAGGCTACAATAAACCAACAATGAGTAAAGGCGATATCAAAGACATAAATCTTTCTAAAAAGGGCAAACAAAGAATTGAATGGGCAGCAAGAGAAATGCCGGTATTAAATTCAATCAAATCTCGATTCAAAGAACAACAACCTTTTAAAAACATGCGAGTATCTGCTTGTTTACACGTAACAACAGAAACAGCTAATTTAGCTATAACTTTGAAAGAAGGAGGGGCAGATTTGGTGTTATGTGCTAGTAACCCACTTAGTACTCAGGATGATACTGCAGCTGCATTAGTTTCTGAGTATGAAATACCTACATATTCAATTAGAGGTGAAGACACAGACACTTACTACCAACATATTGATGAAGCTTTAGAACACAAACCTCATTTCACCCTTGACGACGGTGCTGACCTTGTGACAAAACTTCATACCGAACGTCAAGACATAATAGCCAATGTTCGTGGTGGTTGCGAAGAAACGACCACAGGGGTTATCCGCCTTAAAAGCCTTTCAAAAGAAGGGAAGCTAAAATATCCAATGATTGCTGTTAACGATGCATCAACCAAACACCTTTTCGATAACAGATATGGGACGGGGCAAAGTACTCTAGATGGGATAACGAGAGCAACAAATATCCTTTGGGCTGGTAAAAATGTAGTTATAATCGGTTATGGATGGTGTGGAAGAGGGGTAGCTTTGCGAGCTAAGGGTATGGGAGCACAAACAATCGTGACAGAAGTAGATCCAATTAGAGCATTAGAAGCAGCTATGGACGGTCACCAAGTTATGTCAATGACAAAAGCCTCCTCTATAGGAGATATTTTTATAACACTAACTGGAGGCATGGAAGCAGTAAATTCAAATCATATTGAAATGATGAAAGATGGGGCCATTATAGCCAATAGTGGACATTTCAATGTGGAGATAGATATAGAAGGACTAAACAAAATCTCATCTTCCTCCAAAGAAGTTAGAGAGTCTGTCGAAGAATTCAGACTAAATAATGGAAAATGCGTTTATTTATTAGGAGAAGGACGTCTAATAAATCTTGCAGCGGCTGAGGGACATCCGTCTGCTGTAATGGACATGAGCTTTGCAAATCAGGCTCTTTGTGTTGAATATTTGTCAACAAACTCCGATAAATTAAAAGCAGATGTGTTCCCTGTGCCAGAAGAGATAGACATTCAAGTAGGTCAAATGAAACTCGACGCTATGGGCATGTCCTTAGACGTATTGACACCAGAACAAGTCAAATATTTGAATAGCTGGAATGTTGGTACTTAATATAACAAGATTTAAACAAACACATTTAATGGAGTAAAGTCATGACGTTTAGTTTTACAGAATCAAAATCTTATCTTTATACTTCTGAATCGGTTACAGAAGGACACCCTGATAAATTATCTGACCAAATCTCAGATGCTATTTTAGATTCATTTATCTCACAGGACCCAAACGCTAGAGTTGCTTGTGAGGTTTGTACTACAACTGGTTTAATCGTAGTTATGGGGGAAGTTACAATTAAAAAAGGGCATGTAGATATCCCAGAAGTTGTTAGGGATACAATTAAAAAAGTTGGGTATACAAACCCAACCTACGGATTCGATTATAAATCAACAGGCGTATTAGTATCCATTGACAAACAGTCTGAGGATATAGCAGGAGGTGTTGATGTTTCGCTAGAAACTCGAGAGCAAGAAAATAATTCAGGTGACCCATTAGATACTCTTGGTGCCGGTGATCAAGGGATGATGGTTGGATTTGCATGCAATGAAACTCCCGAGTTAATGCCTTTATCAATTTCATTAGCCCACAAATTGTGTAAGAAAATGTCCGATGTCAGAAAAAATGGTGATGTCTCATTTCTCAGACCTGATGGTAAAGCACAGGTCACGATAGAATATTCATATGGTAAACCTAAGCGAATACATACAGTAGTGCTTAGCACACAACATGACCCGGATGTTTCACAGAAAGATATAGAGACTGCTCTTTTCAAAAACGTTATAAATGAAGTCCTACCAAAAAATTTAATAGATAATGATACTATTTATCATATAAATCCTTCCGGAAGATTTGTTATAGGTGGGCCAGTGGGAGATGCGGGACTTACCGGAAGAAAAATTATAGTTGATACTTACGGGGGAGTGGCAAGACATGGTGGAGGAGCATTCTCAGGTAAAGACCCAACAAAAGTAGATCGTTCTGCAGCATATGCTGCCAGACAGGTTGCCAAAACCATAGTTGCAGCTAAATTAGCTGATAGAGCTGAGATTCAATTGTCATATGCTATAGGTATATCAAAACCACTCTCTATTTCAATTGAGACATTCGGAACAAACAAAATACCAGATCCAGAAATAATCTCTGTAGTTAATAGGCATTTTGATTTAAGACCAGGAGCGATAATAGACAATTTAAATTTAAGAAGGCCAATCTACTCTCAAACTGCTGCATACGGTCACTTTGGAAGAGACGACTTGAATCTACCCTGGGAAAATACTGACAAAGCTAAAATCATTACGGACGAAATGGCCAAATAAGACACGGTACTAATTAAAAAATAAATAATAGGCTATAAAAATTGAACCTTCCTATAAAATTTGGTACAGAAGGATGGAGAGGCATAATAGCCGATGATTTCACCTTTGATAACGTAAGATTATGTGCGCAAGGAGTTGCTGAATTAGTTCAAAGCAATAAACTGCAGGGGAATAAATCGATTTTAATAGGTTATGATACTCGATTTGGTTCTGAATCTTTCGCACAAATAGCAGCAGAAACAATTGCTGCTAATGGAATACCTGTATATTTATCCACTAAACCGGCTCCGACACCTGTTTTGTCATTCAATACAAAGCACTATAACCACCAAGCAGCGATAATAATTACCGCAAGTCATAATTCGTATAAGTGGAATGGATTTAAACTAAAACTAGCGTATGGAGGCCCAGCTGATACAAAAACAATAACAGAATTAGAACAACATATAGCTACTTTAGCACAAAAGAAAAAACCTTTCCCAACTAAACAGAATTTCCCCTTAGAATATTTTAATCCCGATGAAACTTATCTACCTCACATCAAAAAAATAATTTCTCTAGACTCGATATTGAATTCAGGTTTATCAATAGTAATCGACCCAATGTGGGGAGTTGGTTCAGGCTATTTATCTTCTTTATGCTCTAGCAATTTAAATAAGGTGACACAAATACGCTCGAAACATGATCCGATGTTCCCAGGAATCGACCAACCTGAACCGGTAGGTAAAAATCTATTAGAACTACAACAAAAGGTTGTATCTACCTCATCCGACATAGGGCTAGCTAATGATGGAGATGCTGATCGATTAGGGGTTGTTGACAAAGATGGCAAATACATTTCTTCTTTGCAAATTTTTGCCCTTTTGTGCCTTCATCAATTAAAATTTCTCCGTAATAGGGCTCCCATAGTCAAATCGATCACCATGACAAACATGATAGACAAACTAGGAAAATACTACAACATCCCTGTTTTTAGCACCTCTGTAGGTTTCAAGAATATAGCACCTATTATGATTTCAGAAAATGCGATGGCTGCTGGAGAAGAAAGTGGAGGCTATGCCTTTAACAATAATATGCCAGAGCGAGATGGTATTTTAAGCGGACTATTGCTATTAGAAATGATGGCTGTTTCTGGGAAAAGTCTTTCTGAATTAATTGAACTTCTTGAATCTAAAGTAGGCACCAACCACTACGATAGAATAGATATAAAAATACAAGATGGCCAAAAAAAAGAGCTAATAGATAAATTGATTTCCTCACCATTAGTTCAGATTGGTGATAAAAAGGTGTTGGCCTTTGATAACACCGATGGGTTCAAATATATACTTGACAATGAAGGTTCTTGGTTACTAATTCGGTTCTCAGGAACCGAACCTTTACTACGAATTTATGCAGAATGTCAAAACCAATATGACACTCAAAATATTTTAAACTCTGCAATAGATATTATGGGAATAGACGCCAATTGAACTATAATAAACCCGATGGTAAATAATACTCAATCGGAACTAAAACCAAGAAATCCTAAATATTCCCTGATGCTCATAGATGGCCATGCCATGGTATATAGAGCATGGCATGCAATACAACAACCACTAACATTGTCTACTACCGGAGAAGACGTAAGAGCTGTTTTTGGATTTCTGAATATATTTTTCAGATCTTTAGAAGAATGGAAGCCTAAGTATTGCGCTATCGCTTTTGATATGAAAGGACCCACATTCCGACACAAAATATACGAACATTACAAAGCCAATCGTCCCAAAATGCCGACCGAACTAAGACCTCAATTCAACCATGTACGTGACATGATTAAATCATTCTCAATACCAATACTGGAAAAAGAGGGATTTGAAGCTGATGATATTTTAGGAAGCCTTTGTAAATATAGCGATGATAACAAAATATCCACAATATTAATTACCGGAGACACAGATGAGTTACAACTTGTTTCGGATTCAGTTCAAGTCATGCTTAGCTATAGTAAACAGCAAAAACGACTTTATGACTGGGAAGCAGTTGAGCAAAGATATTCCGGAGTAACTCCATCAAATATACCTGACTTTAAAGCCTTACAAGGAGATGTTTCGGACAATATACCAGGAGTACCCGGCATCGGTGCTAAAACTGCTTCAAAACTATTAGTTGAACACGGCACTTTGGAAAACATATTTTCCAAAATAGACACAATTGAATCCAAGCGAATACAACAATCTTTAATTGTAAATAAAGAGCAAGCGTTAGAAGGAAAATTGCTAGCAACAATAGTAAAAAATATTCCGCTAGATATTTCCTTAGAGGATATGGAATTGACCTCATATAACCGTAAAAACGTTACTGAACAACTTGCCAACCTTGAATTCTTTACGTTAATACCTAGAATCCCCAAATACCTTGATCAGCCAAATACGGCTAAGCCAACAAATAAAGCTCCGGTAAATAATGATTTTGTAAAAATTACTAACGCAAATCAGTTTGATTCTTTAGTTAATGCGTTGAATTCATCAAAGGAATTTGCAGTAGCCCTACATGAAGTCAAGACATCTAAAAAAAGTTCTAGTAAGTTAGCTGGTATAGCCTTTGATTTAGGTAAAAGAAGTAACTGGTATTTACCAGTTGCTGATGAATTTCTAAATATTAATGATGATTTGCTACAACAATTAAAACCTATTTTTGAGTCTACTGATACATCCAAGTTGACGCACGATGGGAATTACTTATCATCTCTATTACATACTCATGGAATACACATCAAAAATATCAGTTTTGATTCAATGATCGCTGCACATCTTTGTGGGAAAAAAACAACGGACCTAGAATCTCTATCAATCGAATATTTATCAAAAGAAATCAACTTAGATACGAATGAAAACCGTGCCCATGAGATAAATATCTGTAGTATCAAAGCCAACACGATATATAAACTACATACTATATTAACTCAGGAATCAATTTCCAAAAATGTTAATAATGTTATGGAAAACATTGAAGTCCCGTTAATCCCTATCTTGGTTGAAATGCAAGCTGAAGGAATTAAATTAAATACAAATTATTTAAATGATATGTCTAAGGAACTCGATAAAAAAATCACTGCAATAAAGCAAATAATATTTAACACCGTAGGTACTGAGTTTAACATAGGATCCTCTCAGCAATTAGGTAGAATTCTATTCGAACAACTAGAATTACCCCATTTCAAAAAAACCAAAACAGGATATTCAACAGACGCTAATACACTCGAAGGCATAAAACAAATTCTTGATGAAGATGAAGGTGCTGAAAAATCTAATGAAGATGCATATATGGTCCTTACAAACGTCTTAGAATATAGGCAACTGGCAAAAATCAAATCGACCTACACTGACTCTTTACCAAAATTGGTAAACAGAGATACTCAGAAAATACACACCAAATACAACCAGATTGGTACTAGCACTGGAAGGCTTTCAAGTATCTCTCCAAATGTCCAAAATATCCCAACTGGCTCCATTTTAGGTCATAGCGTAAGAAAAGCATTCGTCATATCTAACCCAAACAACATCCTATTATCTGCAGATTATTCTCAAATAGAACTTCGGATTTTAGCTCATTTTTCTAATGATGAAGCTCTGATTGAACAATTCCACAACAAAAATGACATTCATAATGCAACAGCTGCATCGATTTTCGAGGTCGAACTCAATGCAGTTAAATCCGATATGCGAAAGATTGCCAAAATAATGAATTTTGGAGTTCTATACGGACTAAGCCCATTTGGAATTTCACAGCAAACAGACCTGACCCCTCAGCAAGGCCAACAGTTTATTGACGCTTATTTTGGATCATACCCGAAAATTCCTGAATATTTGGAACACACGAAATCCCAAGCTAAAACCAACGGTTTTGTTGAAACTTTTTTAGGAAGAAGAAGATATATACCCGAAATTAATTCGGCTAATTTTCAAATTAGAAGTTCTGGGGAAAGAATGGCAGTGAATATGCCAATACAAGGCACATCAGCAGATATAATAAAAATTTCAATGATTAATATACAAGATACTTTCAAAACCCTTGGACTAAAATCAAAAATGCTTATACAAGTCCACGATGAACTTATTTTTGAAAGTCCAGTAAATGAAGTGGAGCAAGTTTGTAGTATACTAGATGAGAAGATGCCTAACGCTGTTAAATTATCTGTACCTCTTGATATTGAAATTAAGACAGGGGTAAACTGGAATGATATGAAAACCGTCTAGGTTTGTGTGATAATTCGTAATTCGTTTTGATTAAATTCAAAATTTAACGCTGGAGAAACTATATGCAATCTGAAAATAAAACAATGGGCGAAATGATTAATGCATATTACGAAAGTATACCTGTCGCCAAATCTGCTAAAGCCAAAGCAGCCAAAAAATTAATTACAAATAAAGAAGTAATTAGATTTGGCAAGTGGTATGGATTTGAACAAAACGTAGTTGATATAACGCCAATCTTGGTTGAAGAATATTCAAATAAAGTATTGGCTAATAATTTATCAACTAATGTAAATAGCGTTCAGGAATTACGAAAATTTATCAGATTTATCAATCCAAAATTAACTACAGGATTAAGATTAAAACGAAAACAAAAATTCAGCAAAAATTCCTCGACTTTTAATTCTGCTATGGAACTTTCCACCCTAACTAAAGCTGGATACAAAGCAAAATCACAAGAGCTTACAGAACTCAAAAAGGGAAGACTGGAAATAGCAGAACAAATCAAAATAGCTGCGGCTGATAAAGATGTAAGAGAAAATTCAGCTCTTGAGGCAGCAAGGGAAGCACAAGGAAAGTTAGAAGCACAAATAAATGAATTAGAAACTGTTTTATTTAAGTCCCAAGTAGTTAACGAAAAAACCAAAAAAAATATAATTTCAATTGGATCTCAAGTGCTAATACAAGAAACCATCAGTAAAAAATCCTCCTCATATACCATCGTTGCACCCATAGAGGCGAGTCCATTAGATATGCGTATCTCGAGTCAATCTCCAGTAGGAAACGCGTTGCTCCAACGTAAATCCGGTGACATAGTAGAAATAAAAACACCTGGTGGCTTAGTTACATATAAGATAAAGAAAGTTTCATAACCTTTATGAGTAGTAGCTTGAATCTAAATTCTAGACAATAACCGCGGTCTACTAACTTGGAACACACTGCAGAAAATATCGCAATACTTCTTATACAGATATCCTTTATATTTGTCTTTGCAAAGATAGCCGGAGAACTGTGCGAAAGAGTCCTCAAAATACCTTCCGTTCTTGGTGAACTTACCGTTGGCATTATAATCAGCCCATTCGCTTTAGGGGCAATTCAGATTCCAATATTAGGTTCTATATCAGGTGCAATCACTGATAATTTAAAAGCAGATCATTTTGCTATACCCGTTGCCCCAGAAATTTGGTTTTTAGGTCAAGTTGGGGCTGTTATATTGCTCTTTAATTCAGGTTTGGAAAGTGATTTAAAATTATTTTTGAAATATTCTAAGCAAGCAACAATCGTAGCTATAGGAGGCATGGCATTACCATTCATTCTAGGATTAGCAGTAATGGTTTCATTTGGCTACAGTGATAATTTCACTGATACACAGGCTATTTTTATGGGCACGGTATTAACTGCAACTTCCATAGGGATAACTGTTAGGGTACTTAATGAATTGAAAAAACTGGGTAGCCCTGATGGCATAACGGTACTAGGAGCTGCTGTACTAGATGATGTATTGGGAATACTTCTACTTACTATTGTGGTGGGAATGACAGCAAGCACAGAAAATCTTACACTAATCGACATTTCCATTATAATCGTTAAAACTCTAGGATTTTGGCTTGGCTTAACAATAATAGGAAGATTATTATCAGGTCATATTTCAAAATTATTTGTTAAATTCCATTCTAATGGTTCTCTATTGGTACTTAGTTTATCCCTAGCATTTATATCAAGTGGAGTGGCTGAATTTTTCGGACTTGCAATGATTATCGGTGCTTTTTCAATTGGAATTGCCCTATCGGGAAGTGAATTAGCCAAAAAAATTGAAAAGCCTATGCATGGGATATCGGCAATATTTGTACCTATTTTCTTCGTCACCACAGGTATGTTAGTAGACTTAACAACGATTGCTAGTTATTGGGAATTTGGAGCGATTTTAACAATTGCAGGAATAATTGGTAAGGTTTTTGGTTCAGGAGTAGCAGGCCTTCTGGCAGGATTCAAGCCAAAAGACTCATTGAAAATAGGAGTTGGAATGCTTCCAAGGGGAGAAGTCGCACTCATAATGGCTGCAATCGGTATAGCTTCAGGCGCTCTGACTCAGAACCTTTATGGTGCAGTGATAATGATGACTTTTATTACCACGCTATTAGCTCCTATAATACTAGCCTATCTCTACAAAACTGATAAATAAAACAATCTTAATTATATGCAAAAAATCGACGCACAATCTGTAGTTGAATTGGCCGAACATATAAAGCCTAACCTCCAAGGCGAGATAAAATTTGATAATCTGACCAAAGCTCTTTATTCAACAGATGCAAGCATATATCAAATTGAACCTGCAGGAGTTATCACTCCAAAATCGAAAGAAGACGTCTCTTTAATTATCGAAGCGGCCAATAAATTTGATATTCCTGTTTTATCCAGAGGAGGTGGAACCAGTTTAGCCGGGCAAACTGTCACACCAGGCATTGTGATTGATTTCTCAAAATATATGAACAATATCACTCATATAAACCTCGAAGAACATTCTGTCACAACACAACCAGGCATAATTATCGACCAATTGAACAATTCTATTAAACACTTAGGGGTTCAATTTGCTCCAGACCCAAGTACTAGTAACCGAGCCACTGTAGGTGGAGCAATCGGCAATAATTCATGTGGATCTCATAGTATATTGTGGGGAAAAACAGTAGATAATGTGATCAGCTTACAAACAATCCTTTCTGATGGATCAAATGTGAATTTTGGTATCACAGATATTAAATCTATAGATAAAATAAATAACATTAATAATCTTGAAAATACCATCTATGCATGGATAAAAGAAATAAACCATTCTAAATCCAAGTACATTGTTGAAAATTATCCTAAGATATCTAGAAGAGTTTCTGGCTATAACCTTGATGAAATCACTGACGAAAACCATCTAAATCTGGCAGGCCTGTTAGTAGGGTCAGAAGGTACTTTAGTAACGGTCACAGAAGCGAAGGTTAAAGTGGTTCCCATTCCCAAACACAAAGCTTTAGTAATCGCTCACTTTTCATCCTTATATCAATCTATGGAAGCTACTGTTGAGTTAGTAAATTTGGGACCATCAGCTATAGAACTAGTAGATAAATCTATACTAAGACCCGCTAAATCAAATCTGGGATACTCTAGGCTAATGAATTTTGTAACAGGAGACCCAGAGGCAATATTGATAATCGAAGTAAATTCAGATGATGAATTAGAACTCAATTCAAAACTATCACTTGTTACCCAAAAACTTAAATCTTCCCACCTATCTTATGAAGTCAACCAAATTATTGATCCTACCGAACAAGCAAAAGTATGGGCAGTGAGAAAAGCTGGA
>CAYPYC010000003.1:13646-22403 GCA_964414905.1 uncultured Dehalococcoidia bacterium | reverse complement strand
GTTCGCAATACATTGACTCCAATTCAAAATAGCTCATAACTAAACGACTTTTAGTTGAAATTAATTTATGTTTTTGTGATTATAAATAATCTCTTACGCTTAAATTAAAATATATCAAAAGATACGACAAAACCAAAATACCTAAGAACAAATTATAAATGAATGAGAAAACTTCTTTCAAATGCATATCTCAAGAATGTGAGGAAACTTACGACTTAAACGAGATTATATACAGATGTAGTAGATGTAATAGCCTGCTTGAAGTATCTCACAATCTTGATAATCTAAATCGCCGCAGCCCGTTAGCATGGATGAAACTTTTTGATGAAAGATACATGAAAACGTCTTATCCATTTGGAAGCGGTGTTTGGGGGAAAAAAGAATGGGTACATCCGGATATTGAAATAGACAACATTGTCTCACTTTATGAAGGAGGAACTAACTTATTCTGGGCAGAACGATTTGGAAAGGAATTAGGTATGTCAGACCTTTGGATAAAACAATGTGGTAACAGCCACACTGGCTCATTTAAAGATTTGGGGATGACTGTACTCATATCTAATGTGAAACAAATGATATCAACCGGAGTCGAAATAAAAGCAGTGATTTGCGCTTCAACAGGAGACACATCCGCTTCGCTTGCAGCATATTGCGCAGCAGCAGGAATACCAACAGTAGTATTACTGCCAAAGGGTAAAATATCTATTTCTCAATTAATTCAACCACTATCAAATGGAGCAATCACCTTAGCGGTGGACACAGATTTTGATGGTTGTATGAATTTAGCAAGAATGTTAAGTAATGACAAAACATTTTACTTGGCCAATTCTATTAATCCCTTACGCATAGAAGGACAAAAAACCATTAGCGTGGAAATCGTACAGCAAGATGACTGGAACGTTCCTGATTGGATAATCGTACCAAGCGGTAATTTAGGGAACATTACAGCGGTTGGTATGGGCTTCAAAATGATGTATGATCTTGGACTCATATCATCATTGCCTAGATTGGTTGCAGCACAATCTGCGAACTCAGCTCCGTTGTTTAAAAGTTACGAAACAAACTATCAAACATTTGAGCCTATTAAATCAAAACCAACACTTGCAAGTGCTATCCAAATTGGAAACCCCGTGAGTGCACCTAGGGCAATCCCTATCCTTAAAGAATTTGACTCAATTGTAACAGCTATAACTGAATCAGAGTTATCTGAAGCAGCAGCAAAAGCTGACCGAACTGGTTTATACTGTTGTCCCCAAACAGGAGTTGCTATAGCCTCCCTAATGAAGCTTTTAGACTCAAGAATCATACAAAAAAATGACAAGGTAATTGTTCTTTCAACAGCTAACGGATTAAAGTTTACAGACTTTAAATCTGGTTATCATGAACGAACTATAGAAGGAATAAATATACAACTAGATAACTCACCAATTGAAGTTTCTAGTGATTATAAAACCTTATTAAATACAGTGAATAACAATATAGATTAGTAAATCCTATTATTCTAAGATACCGAAAATACTCATTGAGGGAAAAATGACAGATTTAATTTGCCACGAAAACAGTTACATAAAGGAATTCGATGCGACAGTTACTGAAATAGCTGAGTCAGGAATAATTTTAGATAAAACAGCTTTTTATCCAGGTGGAGGCGGGCAACCTCAAGACAAAGGGTCAATTATATTTGAAAATACAGAACACCCAATAAGTGGTATCCAAAGAGAAGGTAAAAATTACATCCATAAAATAGATTCTCAAAACATTCCTTTAAACGGAAAAGTCCATGGCGTAATTGACTGGGAATACAGGTATAATCTCATGCGTACTCACACGGCTTTACATATTCTTTGCGGAGTTGTATGGCGTGATTATAAAGCATTGGTTACTGGCGGAGACATGAAACCACTTTCAGCAAGAATGGATTTTGAATTAGATACTTTGTCCTCAGAATTCGCGAAGGAAGTAGAAACAAGTATCAATAAAGAAATCCAAAATGAACTTGATATAGAAATCGAGGTGTTAGAAAGAGAACAAGCTTTTAAAATACCGGACCTTATTAGAACTAAAATAAATTTACTACCCGATTCGATAAAGCAAATACGCACAGTTAATATAACTGGATTAGATTTACAAGCAGATGGTGGCACACACGTAAATAATACAAGGGAAGTAGGAAAAATCGTTGTTATAGGTCACGAAAGTAAAGGGAAAATTAATAAACGTTTAAGAATCAAGGTGGAAAATTGAACGACAAAATACATTTGAGTTTTGAACAATTAATATCGAAATCTATACCTGATTTAATACCACCGAAAGAACATCCAAAACCGGAATATGATTTTGGAGTTGCTTATCCTGACCCAGAGTCAATACCAATTCCAGAATTGATAAACTCCCTCAGTACCGGTCTTGAAGAAGAAGGTAAAGATCTTGCATTTTATCCACATCCTGACGGGTATACTCCACTAAGAGAATTCGTTTCAAAAAAACTATCCCTAGAAAGAAACATTGATATTGGTCCCGAGCAGATCATTTTAACTGATGGATCTCTTGAATCAATTTACACGGTTTCCGAGGTGCTCATTGACAAAGGTGACGTTGTACTTACAGAAAAATATGCCTATAGTGGCACATTGAGAATCTTTAAACGATTCAACGCACAGGTTATTGGAGTCGAGTGTGACCAATTTGGAATGATTCCTTCCGACTTGGAAAAAAAAATCATAGCCATAAAAAACAGCCGTAAAAAAATTAAATTGCTCTATACCATTCCAACTTTTCAAAATCCGCTTGGATTTTGCGTTCCTGAATCAAGACGAATTGAACTCTTATCAATCACACAAACATTTCAAATACCTATTTTAGAAGATGATTGCTATGTTGACTTAAATTATGAAAAGAATAATTATCCTTCAATCTACTCGCTCGACTCATCCAAATCAGTTATTTATGTCGGATCATTTTCAAAAATTATTGGTCCTGGAACTAGAATGGGGTATGTAGTCGCCCCTGATACTATGCTGGATAAAATTAGAATCGTTAAAAGTGGAGGTGGAGTTAACCAATTAGCTGCTATAACCATTCACCGATATGCTACTTCAAATTTGAATGAGGACATTGCTGTTCGCAATGCCATTTTAAAAAACAAAAGAGATGCAATGCTAAAAGCTTTAAATCAGTATTTTAATTTTGATGACAGGGCTAAATGGAATATTCCTGAAGGTGGATTGTATATTTGGTTAGAATTAAATCCGAAATACGATTTAGTAAGGTTGTTACCGATAGCACAACAACACAGTTTGAGCTACCAACCTGGTACCATGTTTGACCCAGATTCGAAAATGGGTAAAAATTGTGCTCGTTTATGTTTTGGTTATAATCAACCCCCGCAAATTGATGCAGGAATAAAATTATTGTCAGAATTAATCATCGAAGAATATGATTCGCAATAAATTCAGATATCCAAATTTAGTTCTTAATCGAATCTCTAAAATTGAACTCATTTGCCACCAAATCCTTAAGCACCGTTTCATTTTTTTCAAGCAGTTCAATACTTTTTACTAAACGTTTTTTTGTAGAGGATTCTTCTAAGAGCCTTTGCAATTCTATATTTTCAATCGCCAACAAACATGATGGAGCAAAATATGAAAGATCCATTAAATTATTAGGAATATTGATATTACTAACAAATTCTCTTTTCAAACCTGAGGCTAATCTATAATTATTTTTGAGTAATCTTGTTAATTCCAGAAGGATACTCTCGTGTATATCTTGGTGTCCATCATCGATCAAAAAGTCTACATTGGCTTGAAGAAACGATTTATCTTCAATTAATTTATTGATACGAAAAATCTTATCTCCAATTGCAGTGATAAATAGCCGTCCATCCTCAAGCTTATTTACATTAGTGATGTTAGCAGTTGTTCCGACATCATAAGGTGTTGCTGAATCTCCCACTTCAGAACCCATCCTAATCAAAACCACTCCAAAAGGGATTTGGGTATCAATGCAGTGTCTTATCATACATTTATATCTATCTTCAAATACGTTCAGGGGTATAGATATTTTCGGAAATAAAACAGTATTAAGGGGAAATAAAGGTATTTTATGCATGACAACAACTATATTATATTTTATCAGTAAGTTTTTTATTTGAACTTAATAAAGGAACTACTTTCATATTTTGTAGAATATAAAATGTGCAGTATAATTGTAATGTTCAAAATGATTGAACATTATTTGATTTACCCGATTATTAATAGAAGGCCTGTAAAATTGTCACGTGTCAAATCTTTAAAATGTAGAGAATGCGAAGAGGAATATCCAATAGAACCCATTAATGTATGTGAGTTCTGTTTTGGACCGTTAGAAGTTAATTACGATTATGATTTAATTCGAAAGAATATTTCTAAAGATAAGATTAAATCCGGTCCATTAACAATTTGGAGATATAAAGATTTATTGCCTATCGAAAACCAACATATAATTGATATTGGCACAGGCTTCACACCACTAATCAAAGCTGAAAACTTGGGCAATCTCCTAGGATTAAATAATCTATATATTAAAAATGACAGCGTCAATCCTACTTTTTCGTTTAAAGACCGTGTTGTCGCCGTTGCTGCAACAAAAGCACTAGAGTTTGAATTTGAAGTACTGGCCTGTGTCTCCACAGGTAATCTAATGGGTGCTGTAGCTGCACATGGTGCAAAAGCCGGTATGGAAACCGTAGTCTTATTTCCTTCAAATCTTGAGCAAGCCAAAATAGTTAATTCATCTATATATGGCCCTAAACTTGTAGCAATTCACGGAACATATGACGAAGTTAATCGATTAGGCAGTGAAATAGCAGATAATAATCCTTGGGCTTTCGTAAATATAAATATGCGCCCATTTTACGCTGAAGGCAGTAAAACCTTGGGATATGAGGTAGCAGAACAACTTGAATGGTCAGTACCAGACCACTGTATCGTACCCGCAGCGTCGGGAGAATTACATACTAAAATATGGAAAGGCTTCCAAGAAATGCAAGAAGTAGGATTGCTTGAAAAAATTGATAGCAAAATGCACCTAGCACAAGCATTAGGATGTTCTCCAATTGTAAGTGCCTTTAAAAACAATGAAAAACAAGTACAGCCTGTAAAACCGGATACTATAGTAAAATCTTTGGCTATTGGTAACCCCGCAGCGGGACCATATGCTTTAGAAACCTTAAGAGAAACAAATGGTGAAGCGGTGGCAATTAGCGACCCTAAAGTAATAGAAGGCATTCAATTATTAGCTGAAACCGAAGGTATATTTACTGAAACCGCTGGAGGAGTAGTTATATCAGCGGTAAAAGAATTGGCGAACAATGGGGTAATCAAACCTGACGAATTAGCTGTAGCTTATATTACAGGTAACGGTTTAAAAACATTTGAAGTAGTTGAAAATACTGTTGAATCTGTTTATTCTAAACCTGATTATCAAGAATTAAAGGAAGCATTGAATTTAAAGTAATCAAATTATAAAGTTCTTACGTAAATGTCCATTCAACAAATACGACTTACATTCCAAACTAATTTAATATCAGAACCAGTAATATATAGGCTGGGTCATAAATTCAAAGTGATCACCAATATAAAAAGAGCAAATGTAAGACAAAATACAGGATGGGTAATTCTTGAGTTGGAAGGTGATAATAAAGAAATAGATGCTTCATTAGAATGGATAAAATCTGTTGGAGTAGACGTAGACGTTATCAAATAAATTTTAAATCAGATATCAATAAAAATTGATCCGGAGGAAATTGATGGATATTTCAGTAAGAATACCTACGCCGTTGAGGCGTTTAACTAATGGCCAGGATAAAGTAGCATTAAATTCTACTAATATAAAAAATATGGTGGATGACCTTGAAAAACATTTCCCAGGGATGGAAAAAAGATTGTGCGACGATGAAGGGAATCTGCGTAATTTTGTTAACGTGTACATTAATGGGGAAGATGTAAGATTTTTAAACGGTATCGACACAGCACTCAAAGACGGTGACGAAATCAGCCTAGTACCAGCAGTCGCTGGAGGAAACTAACTAGTATTTTATTCCCACAACTGCGTGGCCGACTATATTAGGAATTGTTATTGGAAGTCCAACAGATAAATGATGAGTCTCTAAATAGATTTTCTCAAAACCGCAGTTAGAAATCGTTTGTCCTAAATCCCTGTTCAAATTGCATCCATTTGTTAAATATTTCCACAATGGATTAATGTAATCTTCAAATCTGCTCCGAATCCCATCTGAAGATTTAACATGTTCGTAAAAATAAAAAACACCACCTGATTTCAACACTCTTTTAATCTCTGAAAGAGTAGATTCTAAATCTTCCACCATACAAAGAACCAACGTTGTAACTATAGAATCAAAAGAATTGTCTGCAAACGGAATGTAAAAAGAACTACCTTTGACTAAAGTGGTATCAATTCCATAATTAGACGCAGCATTGAATATTTTCGGAAACATAAATTCATTGTTTTCTAATACCGTTAATTTTGTATTCGGTCTATAAAAAGTAAAATTCGCACCTGTACCTGCACCTATTTCCAATACTTGTCCAGAAGCAACTCCTGCTGTCATTTTCCTAAACTCTACTAATTTGGATTCTACAGATTGGTTTACAACGTCATAAAGAGCAGCAAAAATTTTATCATTTATATTCATGTGTTAATTCAATATAGTTTTACTATTAAAGCATTTTTTTAGCCGTGTTATAATCACACATATTATCAAACCAACCCACTATAAAGGAGAAATTATTCGTGGATCTTCAAGGTAAAGTGGCAATAGTTACTGGTGGTAGTGGTGGTCTTGGAAAATGCATTTGTAATGCTTTAGCTAAAAGAGGGGTCAACCTAGCGATTTTATATAATAACCATTACGAAGACGCAAAATCGCTTTCAGATGAACTTAACAAAAAAGGATATCATTCTTCTACATATAAATGCGATGTAACGAATCCAGACCAAGTGTCTGAAACTGTTAGAAACGTAATCAGAGATTATACAAAAATAGACATTTTAGTTAATGATGCGGCATACAATATATGGATACCATTCCACGATTTAAAAGCTCTAACTTATGAAGAGTGGAATAAAATAATAAATATAAACCTTACGGGTCCTATGCTATTTATCAAAGCTGTCGCAGACCCAATGAAATTACAAGGAGCTGGCAGGATTATAAATATTGCCTCTGTCGCAGGAATGGCACCAGTAGGATCATCAATAGCCTACGGGGTGTCTAAAGCTGGCCTGATTCAATTAACAAAAGGTATGGCGGTTGCATTGGCACCTGACAATATATTAGTCAATTGTGTATCGCCAGGATATTTAGAAGGAACTAGGATGTCGGACAATTTAGCTGAAGAATACAAAGAACAGGCTAGAACGGGAGCCGTTTTACAAAAAGCTGCAGATAAAGATGATATAGCGGAGCAAGTAGTTACTTTTTGTAAAACTGACACAACAACCGGACAAACACTGGTAATAGATGGCGGCAGACTGTTTCATTAATTCTAGTCTTAAGAAGAAAATTTAGGAGATCTAATTGTCAACCCAAACAGAAAATTACGATGTGTTAATTGCAGGCCAAGGTGCAGCTGCATTTGCAGCTGGACTATATGCCGCAAGATACCAGATGAAATCTATTATCATAGGTGAAACTTTTGGTGGAGAAACCGCCACAGGTGGCCTGATTGAAAATTATCCGGGATATGCAGACATAGACGGCTTTGACCTTATGATGAAATTCCGTGAACAAGTAGCTTCTTACAATGTCCCTATATTGGATGATAAAGTTACTGCTGTCAAAAAAGAATCGAATGATTTTCGAATAGAGACTGAATCGGGGGAAAATCACCTTGCCAGTTCTGTGATACTAGGTATTGGTAGAGAAAGGAGAAAGCTGGGATTAGAACATGAAGACGAATGGACAGGTAAAGGCGTTTCATTTTGTTCAACCTGTGATGCTCCTTTACATCGCGACAATGTAGTAGCAATAGTGGGTGGTGGTAATGCGGCTATAGAAGGAGCTGTATTGTTATCAAAATATGCTTCGACAGTATATTTAATTTACAGAAAAGGTGAAATCACTAGACCAGAACCCGTCAACCTTAAATTGCTAAACGAATCAAAAAATATAATCCAATTACTAAATACAAATGTTACATCTTTGCTAGGTGATGATGGATTAAGTCAAATTTCGATTGATAAACCTCACAAAAACACAACAAAACTAGATGTAGATGGGTTATTCATTGAAATAGGAGCTGATCCTAGAATTGAAATACCTCAACAGCTAAAAATCAACTTAAACAAAAAAAATGAAGTTGTCGTAAATAACGAAATGGAAACTAATATTGAAGGGGTTTTAGCTGCTGGAGACCTTACTGATGCATCTGGAGACCTGAAACAAACTGTTACCGCAGCAGCGCAAGGGGCAATTGCCGCAAAATCAGCGTACTCATATGTTTCAAATAAAAAAGTAGAGTTGAAATCCTAAATCCACACCTAATCCGCTGAGTTATTTGTATGGCAAATCATCACATTATTTCAAACAAAATCTTTATTTTATATGATTAATGAAATCCGCCTCTACCAGGAATATCCCAAACATCTTCAACAATGTCATCTCTTACAACAATGAAATTATCCCATCTGTTTACCATAATATCCTGATAATAAGGTAAGATAACGAATTGCTCCCCTATTTCCAAAGGCATACTA
>CAYPYC010000003.1:0-13636 GCA_964414905.1 uncultured Dehalococcoidia bacterium | reverse complement strand
TAAAACTATATGATCTTCTAGAAGATTTTTCACTCGAATATTATTGTGGCCTTGTACTGATGGCAGTTTATCCTTCATCCATGATAATCCTCTAAAACCTACATCTCCTATAGCAGTTTTAGAATCAGGCTTACTTACTATAGTACTAAGTACTTTATTGGCGATTGCGAATTTTTCCATAAATCCGTAAATAGTACCCATTAAAGCGTATGTCCCTCCTTCTACTTCAGTCACTCCTTCCATATTGCAAGCCACATCATGAGAAAATGTTTCTCCACTTGAGACAATTTCTACCTTAATTCCTTCTGCTTCTATCGCTTCTTTTGCGTCAAGGCAAACCTGAATAGCTACCCTTGCTGTTTCAATCCTATCTTCTTCGCCTGTATAACCACGTAAAGCTTGATGACTCATTACACCTCTGAAATCTACACCAGGCAATTCTACGGCCAACTTTGCTAATTGAACAGCTTTTAAACTATTTCTAACACCTGCCCTACTCATTTGTGTGTCAATTTCAATCAATACACCAATACGGGATTTATATTCCGCCGCTATATCTGAAATGTCTTTTAAATTTTCTTTACTATCGATACAAACTTTTATGTCACCTAGACGTGATAATGAACACATTCGTGCGATTTTGTCCCTGGTAACCACTTGGTTAGGAATCAATATATCGGTAACTCCAGAATGAACCATAACTTCAGCTTCTGCTACTTTTGCAGTACAAACCCCACCAACTGTGCCCCCAGCCCATATTTGCATAAGTGCCAATAAAGGAGATTTAATATTTTTAGTATGCTGCCTCATTTTACATGATGTATTCTTATAAGTTTCCGCAACAGCCTTGTAATTTTTTTCTACAGCCTCTATATCTAAAAACAACACAGGGGTATCAAGTTCAGATAAACGAGTACCGGCTACTGGATGATATTTTTTCATAATTTTTCTCCTAGTTCAGTCGCGTAAATAATCATTACCATCATCGATAATTTCCTCGAGCAGTTATTTCCCACACGACCTCAAGTTTTCCTTCTCTAGCTCCGTTTATATAATCATGAGAATTAAGACATCCACCCATATCCCAAGGAACAAACCACATTTTGTCTTTGATTTCCGGATATTTAGTACAGGAATCTTCTACTAATACTGTGCCATGTTCAGCGCTAAGGCTTTCAAGTTTAAGTCCCTGCCAATCGCTAACAACGCCAGTTCCTGCATCAGCTCCTATGGATTTCTGTCCAGCATCAGTTATCACAATGCCATCTTCTGGAGTGCCAGTTACAGTACCCAGAACTCTAGCAGCAGGAATAAAATTAGTCTCTAGCCTTTCCAGATTAGAATCCATCAAAGCATACCCTCCAGCCAATATTTGTGTAACGCCATTTATACTAGAAACCCATTCATAATCGAAGGTGGCACCTAAGCAAAATTCTTCTACTTCCAAACCCTTTTGTTCAATTGCTTTTTTTGTTTCAACAATTTTTTCGATGTTATTCTGATGCGATTCAATATCATGTATTGGGAAATAACTATTAAACCCTTCGTAAAATCCAACAATCCCTTTAAATTTAACACCCGAAGCTGCATTGATTGCTTGGGCAAGGTTGATACTCGTTTCACCGGTCGGACAACCCAAATCACCTCCAGAATTAATCAACAAAAAGACATCAATCGAAATATTTTCCTTTGAAAATACATCTGCTAACAAATTTAAGTTTGCTGTCGTTTCAACCACCACAGATATTTGGATTCTTTTGGCTAATGCCAATAGCCTATCTATTTTTCTTTTTGTTATCACAAAGTTGACTAACAGTATGTCAGTTATTCCAGAATCTGCGAATACTTCAGCTTGATCTAAAGTGGAAACGCAAATTCCTCCCACAGTACCGCCAGCAGATATTTGTTTGTGAGCAATTGCAGGACATCTATGAATACTCGCGTAGGGCCTTAATTTTGGGGTTTTTCCATCTTCAAAAAAATCCGCCATACTTTTAATATTAAAATCTAGAGCATCTAAATCTAATACTACAGCCGGAGTATCTAATTCCAAAACATCAGTACCAATCGGTTTAACTATCGGGTTTTCCATAATCACGCTACCAATTCAATATTTGCCTAATATAAATAAATTTAAAGGCGAAATGAGAATAGCACAATAAGCATATCCAACACAATTTCAACACCTGACCATTTGTATTCTAATCGTAAAATTATTCAATAATGAACAATTTTCATTGAAGCTTGTATAATATCTGTAAGCACACAACCTAAGAGGACCCTAGTGAAACCAGCAAGCACTCCAATCGAATCTCATTTATTGGAAGAAGAAAATATTCGTTGTATCTACCACCCAAAGTCAGGGTTTGTTGATAATTCCGATGACCATGAAAATTTGCTGTACCTGACTTCTGAAAGATTATTGTATTCACAAGAAAGTTCCGACACTTCAAAAACTAGTTTAATATCAATCTCAAATATAAATTCTATAGAATTCCATAATGACCGACAAAAGCGTTTTTCAGGATTACTTTGGGCATCAATTTCAATCTTAGTAGCAATCTTAAGCCTAGTTTGGAATCAACCTATATGGACCCCTCTAATTTGCTTAATTGCCATCGGCTTAACAATATATTTTATTGTTGAACATTCTACTAGGTCTAGTAACAAGGTTTTTTCCATTTCATCTGGTAATACAAACATCCAACTCTACTTAAACAACGAGGCGGTCGGAGATGCAATCAAGTTAACGAAATTGATCTATGCAATTAAATTAGAATTGCAAACTGAAACCAGGTCCCAAAAGAGTTCGTTTGCCTTAAGATAAATCGCATGCACTAATCCAATCTTAAGGAATAAATGATATCCATTTCCCATTGATATTCAGGATTAACTCTTAATTTATACCACGCAGCTGCCCCAATCATAGCTCCATTATCTGTACAATATTTTTTCTCAGGAATAATAACAGGAAAGGGTGATTCCGAATTTATTTTATCCCTTAATAATGAATTAGCCGCTACTCCACCACATACTATTATTCCATTCACCTTTTTATCTTTAGCAACTGCTACCGCCCTACTAACGAGAGAATCTACAAGAGCATCTTGATATTCTTTAGCAATATTAGCTTTTAAACCAAACGGGATGTCCTCTGGATCAAATTCCTCAGAAGGCATATTCATTTCTAATCTTCTCAACAAAGCAGTCTTCAACCCACTAAAACTAAAATCTAATGAGTTTTTAACAACTGGCCTTGTAAATTTAGTATCCCTTCCAATTGCACGAGAAGCTAACTTCTCTATTTCAGGTCCTCCAGGAAATCCCATACCAAATAAACGAGCTCCTTTGTCAAAAGCTTCCCCCACAGCATCATCTCTAGTCCTAGCTAAAGTTTCATATTTGCCATGTCCATTCATCAACACTAATTCTGTATGCCCGCCAGAAGCAATTAGACACAAAAGAGGAAACCCGGGATCGACCTCAGGATCTTTATCTCCCAACCAAGCTGAATATATATGCCCTTCCAGATGATTTATGCTTGCTACCATCATATTCTTCGAGAAAGCAATTCCTTTAGCAAAATTAACCCCAACAAGTAATGAGCCTGCCAATCCTGGTCCATTAGTAACTGCAACTGCATCAAGGTCATCATATTCAATTCCAGTCTTCTCTAAGACTGAAGATACTGCTGGAACAATCGAAAACAGGTGTTGCCTAGACGCAATTTCTGGAACTATCCCGCCATATTTGGCATGCATTTCTTCTTGCGTAGAAATTATATTAAACAAACAGTTTCTGCCATCTTCAACTATTGCAACCCCTGTGTCGTCACAAGAGGTTTCAATTCCTAATATTTTCAAAACCTACGCCTTTTTAACTAACTTTTTAAATCCAATATTTCAACCATGGTACCACCACAAATCATGGCAATTTCCTGTTGTGATAATACTTCTTTCCCGTGTTCTTTAATTTGGTCTAAACACTGTTTGTAAGTATAGTATCTCATAACCATAGGTATATCTGTCCCCCATATAAGCCTGTCCGCCCCTACCCTATCATTCAATTCTTTCAAGGTAGGCAAAACTGGTCTCATAGGATAATCCCAAACCCCTCCTAAAAATATTGGAAACAATAACTGCAAATAAAAATTGGGGTTGTTTAACGGAGTAGCCTTATATACGGAATCTGGTATCGACAATCCATCCTCATCAATAAATAATCTCCAAGCCAGACCATGAGTCCACACAACTTTGATTGAAGGATATTTTTTCATCCAACTCCCAACCTTTCTAAGTTGGTAGTTTAAATTTTCCACCAAATCTGATTTCCCAGCTAAAGATGTATATCCTGGGGTAATAAATAGCGGAACATTTAGTTTTTCCAACGCTCTCCAAAAAGGATCAAATTTATCACTATCCCAATCTTCAGACTTGTTATAGAGACTCATGTGATCAGGCAGGAATTGTAGCCCACTTAGCCCCAAATCTCTTATAGCATGTTGAAGCATTTCAATAGAATCATCCATCTTTTCAGCAATCTCCCATTCGGGAACATGAGCTAAACCTTGCAACCTATTGGGAAAACTTTGAACACAATCATATGTAAACTTATTTCCCAGACCTAAATAAGGTGTTCTGTGTAATAGAGCCATATCAACACCTGCATAATCCATTTCGGCGACCAAATCGGCCGCTGTATAAGACATATTTGTAACAGAAGGTGGCATATATTGTTTAACATATCTAACACCTTGGTAGAACCATTCGTATCTACCTCTGTGGGTGGGACCAAATTCAATCTCTTTAACCGAAGCTATATCCCATTTGTCTGCTGGATTAATTCTTGAAACGTCAGGAACTAAAACTCTATCCTCATCTGACCAGACTGGTTGAAAGTGTTGAGCAATAGCTACCTGTTGATGTTTCTTAAAAACTTCTTTTTCTTTGAAGCCGCCAAATCCATGAAGACTTGGGAAACAATAAGCATGTCCATCGTAAACAGAAATCATAACCAACCTCCCTATAATCACGAATATTATAATTGACTATTGCTGTAAAACAAAACCTTCATCCATATCATGCCTAAGATCTCTTGCAAGTTATTTAACAGACATCTTAAACAGATAACGCAATCAATATTTATATCAAACCAAAATTATAGATATTGAATACAACTAAAATATATGTAACTATATCTAATTGGATAAAGTTAAGGAACATATAAATGAATTGGGAATTTGAATTAATAGGCGGTCCTTTTGTGGGTGTATCTGAAGGTCCAGTATGGATTGAAAACAACCTAATTTTTACCCACATCCCTTCAAGTACAATCAGGCAATACAATCCTGAAACCGGACAAATCACGGTAATACGTCGAGAAACCAACTATGCTAATGGTTTAACTTTAGATAACAACAATAACCTTTACGCCTGTGAAGGCGACGCTAGGAGGGTAGTAAAGTACTCTGGCAATCAAACAATAATATTAGCTGACAACTTTGAAAACCTGAAATTGAATATACCCAATGACTTAGTTTGTGATAAGGACGGTGATATATGGTTCACCGACCCATTTTATGAAGCTGCTGCTGGTAAGTGGAGTGAAGATGTTTCAAATAAGGAGTTGGCGCATGATTCGGTTTATAGAATAACAGACAGCGGTGGTGATAAATGGCAAATATCTAGGGTTACTTTCGATACTACTAGGCCCAATGGTTTGTTATTCAGCCTAAATTACGATTTTCTCTATGTAGCACAAAGTGGAAGAAGAGAAGACGAATACAGACAGCTCAGAGCCTACAAAATCAACCCTGACAAATCATTAGGAGAAAATCAGGTTTTGCACGATTTCGGTCCAGATAGAGGTATAGACGGGATGTGTCTTGATATTGACGGCAACATTGTTGCTACAGCAGGGTGGGAATTAGGTGGGCCCGGACCCATGATATATATTTTTTCTCCTGACGGGAATATTTTGGATAGTCATGCCGTACCAGCTAATAGACCTACCAACTGCGCTTTTGGTGGCGAAAAAATGTCTACCTTATATATAACCACGACAGATGGGCATTTGTTCAAAGTTGAAACAGAACTTACGGGTAGTAATATAATTCGCCAATGATTTTTCTCAAACTGTTATAAAATTATCTGTATATAAAAACATGGAGGAGAATGTGAGTAATCAAAAAATCAAACTAGGAATCATAGGAGCAGGTGCTAACACACAAAAAAAGCATATCCCTGAGTTCCAAAAGATTAAAGATGTAGAAATAATTGGTGTGGCTAATAGATCAATTGAATCAAGCCAAAAAGTTGCAAAGGAATTTAATATTCCTACAGCTTACAATAATTGGCAAGAATTATTAGCTTCACCTGATATAGACGCAGTATGTATAGGTACCTGGCCATATATGCATGAAATATTGGTCACTGAAGCATTAAATGAAGACAAGCATGTATTAACTGAAGCTAGAATGTCCATGGACACTTCACAAGCTAGAAATATGCTTGATGCCTCTTACCTTAAACCAGAGTTAGTAGCACAAATCGTCCCAGCACCTTTTATTGACACAGTTGAAAAAACAGTTTTGGATTTAATCAATGATGATTATATAGGTGATATTTTAGCAGCCGATCTTTCAGGCATACCTGAATTTATGGCCAATAGTGCAAGCGGTGGTTTCATTGATTATAACGCACCTTTTATGTGGAGACACGATCGAGATCTAAGTGGCTATAACATAATGCTTATGGGTGCTTGGTATGAATGTATTATGCGATTACTCGGCCCAGCTATTAATGCTACTGCAATCACTCGCGTCTATAATAAACAACGATTAACTAGTGATAACAATAAAAAAATCACTACAATCCCAGACCATGTTGAAATATTGAGTGAAATGTCATCTGGCGCCTTGACCCACATAAGAATTAGTGAAATAACCGGATTTGCATCAGAAGAACAACTATGGATTTATGGAAGCAAAGGGACATTACTATGTACAGGATTTGAAAACTACACTTCGGGAAAACTCTTTGGAGGTCAAAAAGGAGATAAAGCACTCAAAGAAATTCCAATTTCAGATGATAAAAAAGGATTTTGGAGAGTGGAACAAGAGTTTGTGAATGCTATAAAGGGAATAGAAAAAGTATCACATACTACATTTGAGGACGGGGTAAAATACATGGAATTTACGGAAGCTGTTACCCGAAGTTCTCAAAATAGACAAACTGTTGCACTTCCACTTTGAAAACGTTCAACTTAACGTATATTATGATGATTATTCAAAGTTGACCTTAGTATTAATAGGCACATATAATTGACTTTAATATCAGTGTTTTTTTTCTAAAACTCTAGGGGGGGAATTCCGCATGAATAGAAATGAACTTAAATCTTATATACAGGGGCCCATAGCCACTGTTCCAACGGCATTTGATAGTGACTATGAAATAGATCATGGCCGGATGTATGAATTGGCTCAAGGATGGGTTGATCAAGGACTAATAAAAGGAAAAGCCGTTATAAAAGTAGCAGCAGCCATGGGTGAAGGACCTATGCTAAGTGATGCAGAATGGCCTTCGTTGTTGAGAACGGTAGTACAGGCTACAAACGGCAAAGCAAGCGTGGTATGTGGATTACATTACAAGGATACAAAACGAACAATTGAAGATGCAAAAAAAGCACAAGATATGGGTGCTAATGGGTTACAAGTTTGCCCTCCAGTTTTTAATCTGCCTTCCCAACAAGATATATTAGATTATTACAGCGATCTATCAGATGCTATAGATATAGGAATAATGGTATATCATACTCATTGGTTAAGCGGTGGAAGAATAGAGGTAGATACCATTTTAAAAATGTCTGATATCGAGCAAATAGTTTCGATAAAGTGGAGTAACCCTTCTGATGTAGCATATGATGAAATGGCAAAGTTCTCTGAACGTTTTAATGTAATTGATAACGGAGGAGACCCCATCGAATGCCATCGGTTAGGTGGTAAAGGTTATATAAATCTTACTGCAGAATCATATCCTAAACACGATTTAAAAGTATGGGAATTGACCGAAAACAAACAATATGACGAAGCTCGTAAATTAAATGACTCCGTAAATGAACCTCTAAGAAAACTAAGTGAGATTATAGACGCACGATCTGGTGGTCAAGGTAGAGTTAAAAAAGGTATGATGGCTTTGATGGGACAATCTTGTGGTTCATCCCGTCCACCTTCAAAACCACTTAACGAATCTGATTTCAATCAACTTAGGGAAACACTTTTATCTTTTGGATGGCCAGTTAAGTTAACTGCTAAAGAAGCACTTTCAGCAACTACATAAAACCTCGAACGAATTTTGATCAGGAGAATTAAATGATAACAATCGAAGAAGCTAAGAAAAAAATGGATGGGGTAGTTATACCTCTAGCAACTATATTCAAAGATGATCTTACTTTGGATGTGGATGCTACACAAGCAAATGTCCAGTGGATTGTAGACCAAGGTGCAAAACCTGGGAACACAGTTTTTATTGCAGTTGGATCAGGTGGAGATTTCACAGTCTTAAATACCGAAGAAAGAAAAGCTGCCATAAAAGCCATCGCTGATGTAGCGGTGCCTAATAATATCCCAACATTTGCTAGCGTACAAAGTACTGATATCCGAACAACTATAGAATTGTGCCAATGGTGTGAAGAAGTTGGTATAGATATAGTCCAGATGAGTAGTGCTTATTATTATGATGTGAAAAAAGGCGACATAATCGCATGGGTAAACGAAGTTGCAAAGCATACAGATGTAGGTTTTGCAGCATATAGCCACTGGTATAGCGGTTCAAAATACGATATGACCATGGATGTAGCAGAAGAAATTCTTAAAGTAAAAAATACAGTAGCTGTAAAGTGGGCTTCCCCAAATGTTGCCAACTATCTAGCGGGTCTAAAATATTTTGCACCAAAAGCAGCTGTAGCTAACAATGGCCCTTTAACAGTACATGGCCACCAACTTGGAGCTAAAGCGTGGATAAGTCATGTACCTAACTTCTTTCCTCAACACTCATGGAAAGTACATGAGCTCATGACTGCGGGTAATTATGACGAAGCAGGAAGAGTATTAGATGACTTCGACAATGATTATTCCGAAATACTTGGTGCTATAGGTTCGGGAACTGCAGGAGAAGGTGTCTTTGTTAAACCCTTTATGAGATACATGGGCAGACCATCTGGTCCATCGAGATATCCATCAGTTGACAGTGTAGTAACGAATGAAATTACTCAAAAAATTAAAAAACTTATGGATAGGGCTCCTTCGATAATTTAATTTCAACCAAAATTGGGGCATCTACAATTATATTTGAGGGGCCCCAACAAATTAAATTTGCTAATTTGGAATATTCAACATGACAAAAATGGAAGGTCTATATCCAATATTAGCCATGCCGTTTGATCAAAATGGCAACATTGACCTAGAAGACTTGGAAAGTGAAGTTGAATATGGAATCGATGAAGGTGTAGATGGAATAGGGTTAGCGTTCGGAAGCGAAATCGTCAAGTTAACCGATGCAGAAAGAAACATAGTAACAAAAACAATAGTTACCCAAGCCAAAAATAGGGTTCCTATAGTTATTAACACCGGAGCACATAGTACCTTTGCTGCCGTAGAATATAGCAAACAAGCTGAAAAAGACGGCGCTGATGCAATTATGTGCCTGCCACCTCCCGGATTACCAAGTAAGGCAATAGAAAATTATTTTTCAGAAATTGATAGTAATGTAGGTATACCTATATTTATACAAGATGCAGGAAACTCACCAATTCCTGAACATTTAGGTAAATTATTATCTGAAAAATGCACAAATATCTCCTATGCAAAAATAGAAACCCAACCTCCAGCCACTCGGGTTAAAAACTGGATTGATTCCTGCGGTGAAACAATGTCGATTTTTGGAGGAGCAAGCGGCACATTTATTTTAGAAGAATTATCTTCAGGTTCAAAAGGAACTATGCCCCATTTCGGCTATATACCAATGTTTAGAAAGGTAATAGATTTATTCAAAAATAATCTGTTATCCGAAGCTGAACAAGAATTCAACAAATATGCTTCGGTTTTCCGATGCGATTTACCGCAACTCTACATGACAAAAGAAATCCTGAAAAGGAAAGACGTTTTCAAACACAATTACATGAGAGAACCCACCTATCCTCCAAACAAAAATTCCTGGAATGATTTTATTGGAAAATATGAAAAGCTCTTAGGATAATCATTCAATCAAAAAGTCCTTGGTTCCAATCCGACCATTTCTTCATACCACCTTCTTCCAATATATTGTTGGTATGCTCAACATACTCAACAGAAGGTGGAGCCTGACCTGGCATCGCAGGACCTGCATCAAGACCTAACAATTTTAGATATGTCAGTGCATGCCAAGCATCACCAACGCTAGACCAACTTGGATCAGTCGCTAAATTAGGTTTCTGCATAGGTTCACCTTTGATTTTGAACCATAATCGATCATATTCATCGTATTTTTCCTCTTTCAATAAATTCCAAAGATGTAGAGACAATCTTGGTACAGCATTGCCAACCATATCTATAAATCCCTTCATACCAGCACGATGTCCTAGAGAATACATAGACATGTTGTCTATGAATGTAAACCTGTCTTTAAAATGTTTTACCATTCCTATGTAATTATTAAAATTAGACGAACTCCATTTAACCGAAATCATATTTTCAAGGGTTGCTAACTTATCGAATAAACCAGCACTAAATTCATATCCGTTCGGCATCACCCAAAAACTGTTATAAACCATTATCCCTATATCAGCTTCACCATTAACATATTCATGATGCAAAAATATATCGTCTTCACTTGGAGATGAATAATGCGGTGGAGATAATAAAGCATAATCGATTCCAGCATCAGCAGCATATTTTGCTTTCATAGCCGCTCTTCTTGCACCAGTTTCACTGATCATTACCATGGTTGGCACGGTTCCCTTCACTTCATCCATCAACAAATCCACCAATTTAAAATATTCGTCATCATTAAGCATATAGGTTTCGCCAACTCCTCCTGCTATCAATAAAACTCCGTTACCTTCTGAAATACCTTGGTCTATTAACCATCGCACGTGTTTTCTTTGACGCTCCAAAAGCAAATTATATTTATCATCGTTAAAAGTCGGTAGAGACACTATTGGCCCAACTAATCTTTCTTTCCATTTCGGATCCATTTGAAAACTCCTTTCCTTTTTGCTTTAGTATTATTCGATGAAAATATCAGCGTAAATTTATAACACGTGAAAGATTAATCATTTTTTGGGTTTAATCTTTGGATTCATTGCCCAATCAGGATACAAATTATATACATCAATGTCCTTAATTGGAGTACCAAGTGCCTGAGGTGGGACAGCAAAATCACCGGTACCTCCCGCCATGTCAGTCAAATAATAAGTTAACCCAACAGACCTTAAGGTTCTTGCAGACGGTACATTAAAAGATCCAACAGTTGCGCAAGGAGTGCCTCCCTTCTCCAAAATCCATTGCGCGGCCCCATTTACAACAGCTCTGCCCATTCCTGAACCCTGTGCATACCTTTCGACTTCCATACCAATTTCATAGACATTTCCACCTCTATTTGTAACAGTCGCTAAAGCAGCTATCTTACCTTCAGCTTCAACTGCAAAAGCAGAAACTGGATTATTCAAATAACAGTGCCAGAAAATATCCTTATCCACAAAAGCTAATTCTTCTTTACTTGGCATAAACACTCTTGAATCCAAACCTAATTTACACTTTTCGGTATCCCCAAAAAGATAATACGATGGCCCATTTATATTTACCCCGTCAGGCAAAGTTACTCTTCCTAATTCATAAGTGCCATATATCGAAAACAGCATATCTTTATCTGTTATTTTAATAAGCTCATTTAAATCAGAAACCCATTCTTCTTTAGCAACAATAATCACAGAAGCTTTGTATTTCAATATCCAGATAGGGACCCAATCAAGGATTTTATTGTCAGCAACCATCACTTCATACATTGGTTCACCCAAACCAGATATTGGCTTATCAAACCTTGACTGTATCCACTCTTCTACTTTAAATTCTAAATCTTCCATAAATTCACCACCGATAAATATTTTCTTTTTGATTGTTTGAGAAAGAATTTTAATACGATTGCAACAGATTGGTCAAAACATATTTCCAAAGTATTTGAACACATTATCAGTTATTTAATCCACTTATCAGTCAACTCAGTCTCTCTTCTTTCAAATGATTCTTTGTCTAATTCTCCGGTTTTTAGCCTGTCTCTATTGATTCTCATTTCTTTAAGGATTTCAATCTTATCATTTAGCATCTCCAATCTTTGTTGCTTATTGCCATGCGCATACTTGTAATACCAAATAGACAATACAACTATCATAAACAAAGAAATTCCTAGAAATAATGGAGCCATAGCAATCAAGTTTTTGTAACTCATTAGGCTTGTAAATCTCTGATAAATTGACGGTTCTGGTAATCCTCTGTAATTGATGTTTATTTCATCTGAGCTCAAAAGTCCTTTTTTCTCTAGCAATTGATAAACTTTTCCATCTACATCAACGATTGTTTTACTACCTGTACCTTCGAAATCTAAGTCTCCAATATTCCCAGGGACCATCATACGGAAACTTTCAACTGGATAAGGCAAAGATCTTCCCATAACAAGTTCGGCGTTTCTGTAATTTATATCATAGCTGTACAAAACTTCATGTTGACCCGGAGGAACACTGGTATTAAGCGCAAAGCCACGATTTACTTCAAAAACCTCAGAAAATTGAAGAACCGTATCCAAACTTAATTTTTCAAAACCCAAAGGTAATCCAAATCTAACTAAACTCATAGGAGAATCGTCCGGGATGTAAGTCAATAATGAATCATTGGATAGGGTTTGCATTTCTAAAACCCTTATTTTCATATTTATTTTATCTATAGCACCGATAAAAACAGAATGATTTAATACAGATAAAACCTTTTGATCTTTAGTAGAATCATATACTTCTATCAGTATCGGCTTATTTGAAAAAATCTGTTCTCCTGTCACTGATGTACCATATACCGCGTTTTCATAAACAACAGTAAATACATACAGGTTTTCACTTAAAATATCTGCTGCAGGAGCGAACTGAAATCCGCCATCTGTTTCAGTAATCGCTACGCTTGCCGGATTAGTTGTGTCAGGCACACTCATGAACACTTCTAGACCAGATAAACCGTAGTCAGCACTCGTCTTATTTATAAGGTTGCCTACTATAACAGGAGAATCGATATTTTCATCGGCATAAGTTGTTACTTGCTGCTGAAATACAAATATGATAATTGCCAGTAAAAAAAAAGCTTTAATTTTCTTCATTAGGAAATAATTTTTTTTCTAATAGATCCATCTGTTGTAATTTTTCCACTTTAATGGAATCCTCTAGACTATTTAAAGCAATTTTAGATTCTTCAATATAGAGCCTTTTTAATTCTTGCCCTTCAGATTCAGTAAGGTTTCCAACCATAACCTCTAATTCAGCGTTACTTATTCCCTCTTGTACTACGCTTGAAATTTGTGCAACTAAATCATCAGTTTCATTTCTAGGTTTACTATTTGATTTT
>CAYPYC010000002.1:11201-22691 GCA_964414905.1 uncultured Dehalococcoidia bacterium | reverse complement strand
AATGTTTACTTTTACAGAAATTTTCGGGTTTGATTTAAAAATTATACCGATAAACATAAGGGGAAATCATTATGCGTGAAAGAGGCTATGGCAAAGATACAGGATTGACAATAAGGATGTTTTTCACAAGTTTTTTGTTATTACTTCTTTACTGTTTTTTTGGTTTATTTCTTTTTTCAATGGGCATGCCTATAGAGATTTTATTGATAATCGGCATTGTAATGGTTGCGTTCCAATTTTTTGCTTCTGACAAACTTGTTTTAAAAAGTACAGGCGCTCGCGTAGTTTCTCCCGAACAAGAACCCAAACTTCATGCCACGGTTGAAAGATTAGCGGCTTTAGCCGATATGCCTAAACCTAAAAAAATTGCAATCATGGAGACTCACGTACCCAACGCTTTTGCTACAGGTAGGAGCCCTAACAATGCTGTTATAGCTGTTACTAGAGGATTGTTGTCCAAACTTAACGAAAAAGAACTTGAAGCCGTTCTTGCCCATGAACTAAGCCACATCAAAAATAAAGACGTAATGGTATTAACTTGGGCTAGCTTGATAGTTGTGATTTCAGGATTTCTTATGCAAATGCTATTTTGGATGAGTCTTTTTGGAGGTTTTGGCGGAGGAAGAAGAAGCGGCAGAGAAGGTGGCGGGCAGGCCATGTTAGTCATACTGGCCGTTTACGTGGGAACAATCTTAGTTTATTTTATCAGCCAACTGCTTATATTGACAATTTCCAGATATCGAGAATATGCTGCCGATAGAGGAGGTGCAATCTTAACAGGCTCACCGCTGACATTGGCCTCTGCTCTCACAAAAATAAGCGGTGAGGTCGCAAGAATACCAGAAAAGGACTTACGCACTGTCGAACATGCCAATGCATTTTTTATAATACCGGCGTTAAGCGGCAAGAGTATTGGCAACCTTCTATCAAGTCATCCTCCAACAGAAAAACGCATAGAGAAACTTAGAGACATGCAAGCCGACTTAGAAGGCCCTCGTAAATATACTGGAAGATAAAACTTATGGACCTTTATAATTTTCTGTTTGGGCGTAACAAACTTAAAAAACCACAGAGAGAACAGTTTTTTTCAATTGTTGGGGCTGCCTCAGCAGTTGAAGAAAGGGAAGCCCTTTCTTTCTCACACCATGCAGGGGTAGCTTTCAACCCTGTAGATTCCTTGTTTTTTGAGCAACTGGATAAAGAAATACGTGACATATTAAAAATCAGTTCATTATCAACTAATACAAAATATAAAATTCTCGACAATTGGATCTCGTTTGAAGACAAGGATTTTGAAGATCTCGTTGAATTCGCCCATATAGTCAACGAAACTTTCATAGACCATGGATATGGCGATCGTCTTATCGCTTCAGTTTTTGGATTTATTTTTGAAAATAAAAAAGCCTATTGGCTTTATTATTCTAAAAGAGGAAAGTTTTACCCCTTAGTTTATGACAGGTCTGAAAAGCGCGACCACGAACTGGAATTGCGTCTTGCGGGTATTATGAATTCAGAAAATATAGAAATAGAAAAACCTGATAGATGGTATCCATTAACGGGCATCCCTTTTTAACCCTTCTGGCATCTACATGGTTAATTCACCTATATATTAATTTGGGATTAACCCTTCACCTTTAAACAAAGAGGTGGCTTCTTCAAAGCTTATATCTGAATTAGGTAGCACCAAGTCAGACTCTACTAATTCATCGATTGGCACCAGGACGCCATTTTTTCGAACCATATTCAACATTTCTTCTAACTTTGGATTAAAATCTGTTGCGTTTCCGTCTTCAACCAATTCTACCAGTTCATTATCTATAGAATTTAATTCATCTATATATTTCCCGGGTAAATCGTATTGGTCTTCAGCCAATATTCGTACTATCATTATTTGCCTTCCTCCAATTGTTTAGTTGAATCATCTCCTATTTCATCTTTCAAGGCTTTCATTTCATCTTCAACCGAAGATGAAGAAGAAAGTTTTTCAAGCTCTATTTCTATTTCGTCTTTACCCATATTAAGAGGGTCATCTAAAACACCAGAAACTATTAGTTCATCAATTGCCCCAGCTTTAGCTTGCAAGCTTTCGGTTTTCGACTGCGCTCTTTCTATGGCTATAGATACGTCACCCATTTCTTCTGATACTCCTGATAGAGCTGATCCTATTCTGACCTGCGCTTGTGCTGCATTATATTGTGCTTTGATTATCTCTTTTTTCGTTCTAAACGCTTCTACTTTGGACTGTAATTTCGGTTCAGCATGAGTTTGTTTCTCTTGTTCGATTTCCAGTCCAGCAAGCTGCTCTTCCAATGCTTGAAGTTCTGTAATAGCGGATCGTTTTCTTTCTAAAGCAATTCTAGCTAAATCCTCTCTCCCTGCGCTGAGTGCTTCCTTTGCTTGAGATGTCAGTTTTTCTACTTTCGCTTCAACCTTCCCTGCTTGTAATTCTAGTCTCCTTTTGTTTGTTACCATTTCCAAAACACTTCTCTTCACTTTTCTGAGACTTTCCATTTGCTTTTCGTAAGAATAATCTAATGTTTCCCTTGGATCTTCAGCTTTATCCAAAACGGTACTAACCTTAGATTTAACAATCATAGTCATCCTTGATAACATTCCCATTTTCCAACCTCCAAATTGTTTAGTCAATTTAATCACATTATACATCATAAAAATCTAGCCAGTTACTGTAGATATCAAGTCTTTGAGACTGCTATAATTATTCAGTACTTTTACAAGTTATTTGGACTCTCCTGAATAGTTGAATCGAGGGCAACCACAATCAATTCTATTGGTAAAACTGAACAGTTAAGTTTAAAAAAAGTTGCGCGTGAGATGAGGCGCAATATTCTTAAAATGATTCATGAAGTACAGAGCGGTCATCCTGGCGGGTCCCTTTCTTCGGTTGAAATCTTAGCGTCTCTATATTTCAGCATACTTAAACACGACCCAAATAATCCACGCTGGGAAAATCGAGATAAGTTTATTCTAAGCAAAGCCCACGCTTGTCCTGTCTTGTATGTCGCATTAGCTCAAAGCGGATATTTTGCTGAATCAGAATTGCTGACATTCAGAAAGATGAACAGCCGGCTACAAGGCCACGCTCACACAAAAACTCCGGGGGTTGAAATGTCAGGAGGATCTCTTGGCCAAGGACTATCATTTGGAGTCGGTTCCGCAATTGCTGCGCGGCTAAACAAAAACGACTCTATAACCTACGTATTGTTAGGAGATGGAGAATGCGATGAAGGGCAGATTTGGGAAGCCGCTATGTCCGCTTCTCACTACAAACTAGATAATCTTGTTGCGATTGTCGATAGAAACGGCATCCAAAACGATAGGTTTACTCATGAGGCTATGGAAATTGAACCTTTCGAAGACAAATGGAAGGCTTTCGGATGGGACGTATCTGCTATAGACGGCCACTCCTTCAACGAGATTATTCCTGCATTAAATAGGGCGAATTCGATTAAAGGTTCTCCTAGTGTGATTATTGCAAAAACGGTTAAAGGAAAGGGCGTCAGCTTTATGGAGAATAATCCAGGATTTCATGGAAAAGCCCCAAACAAAGAAGAGCTAAGGCAAGCTATGGAAGAAATCTTCAGTGATTAATCATCCCTCAACATTTGTAGGAAATCATTAATAAGGTCATAAAATGGCAACAATGGAATTTAAAACTGCTGAAACTAGGATTGCAGCGGGTGAGGTTTTAGCCGAGCTTGGTGGCGTTTATCCAAATTTGGTAGTGTTGGGTGGAGATTTAAATAAATCAACTCAGGTGACAAAATTTGCTGATTTATACCCAGACCGATTCTTCGATTTTGGGCCGGCCGAGCAAAACATTGTCAGCGTAGCCGCAGGACTGGCTTCCAGTGGTAAAATTCCAATTGTTAGTACATTTGCAGTATTTGGATCAAGCAGACCTTATGACCAAATAAGAGTAGGGGTTTCACAATCAAACCTGAACGTTAAAATTATAGTCACTCATGCAGGATTACTGACTGGCGAAGATGGAGTATCAGCACAAAGCATAGAAGACATCGCTATAATGAATGCCTTGCCCAATTTCAACGTACTTGTACCATCCGATTCAGTTGAAACCAAATCTGCAATTAAATCCGCAATAGCTACAGATGGACCATTTTATATCCGCCTCTCACGACCTGCAACTCCAATACTTCATGAGAAAGAAAGTTTCGCGCTAGGTAAAGGTGAATTAATAAAGGAAGGTGCAGACGCTACTATCATTGCATGCGGCATCATGGTTAGCGAAGCTATTGTAGCTGCCGAAAATCTTGCTTCCAGAGGCATAAACTGCCGAATAATAAATATGTCAACGATTAAACCAATTGATGCTTCAATAATAATCGAATCCGCTCGTAAAACCGGAGCTATAGTGACTGCTGAAGAACATTATATTCATGGAGGATTAGGATCTGCAGTAGGATTAATCTTGGGCAATAACATCCCAACTCCTACAGAGAATGTCGCCCTTACCCAATATGCAGAATCGGGACCGCCTAGTGAACTTTTAAAAAAGTATAAACTTTCATCATCTGCGATAGAAGATTCTGTTGAAAAAGTTGTTTCTCGAAAAACTAAAAAAGCTGTTTCATAATGCGTACAGGGGAATTAAAATTACAAATCTTGAAACATATCTGAATTCTACCGCCGCAATAGACCATGAGCTTTCCAAGGTTTTTATGGCCATCGCTTCAGGAGCCCTGACAGTACAAAAACAGGTTGACCGATTAAATATAGACGGCTATTTCGGATCAACCGGCAAAACCAATGTGCAAGGAGAAGAAGTTCAAAAGCTAGACGAATCAGGCAACACAGTATTCATCGATGCTTTTAGAGAATGTGGGCAGATTGCAATGGTAGGTTCTGAGGAATTAGCTGGTCCTGAAATTATGGGAGATGATTCTTCACGCTATCTTGTGAACATGGATCCTGTTGATGGCTCAAGCAATATTGATGTTGCAATCAGTATCGGGTCAATTTTCGGCATTTGGCCTAGAGATTTTAATTCCCAACTAAGTGAATCCGCGCTGATTTCCAAAGGCGAAAAGCAAATTGCGGCCGCATATGTCGTATATGGATCAAGCACTGTGATGGTGATAGCTTCTAAATCAGGAGTCCAATCTTTCACCCTAGACTCAGCAACTGGCCTGTTCGTTTTGACAAACCCAAATATTGTTTTGCCTTCAAAGTGGAAGTATTACAGCGTTAATTATGGTAACTGGGAGGGCTTTTCCAAAACCATTCAAGATTCTTTAATCGAATTGCAATCACATTATTCGTTAAGGTATGTTGGGTCCCTAGTTGCAGATTTTCATAGAAATCTTCTTAAAGGAGGGGTGTTTCTGTACCCTCAAGATAAAAGTAGCCCTAATGGAAAATTACGATTAATGTATGAAGCAAACCCCCTTAGCTATGTGATAAAGCAGGCGGGAGGAATGGGTTCGTCTGGCATAGAAAACATATTAGATATAGAACCCGAATCTTTACACCAAAGAACCCCATTAATATTAGGCAATTCTGATGCTGTTAAATCAATCGTGTCGCATGAAAAATAGGAGTTAAAAATGAATCTGCAAACCCTATCTAAAATAGCAACTGCTTTAGTAGCCCCTGGAAAGGGAATCCTGGCAGCTGATGAAAGTTCAGGTACCATTAAAAAACGGTTTGATTCTATTAAGGCAGAATCAACTGAGATTAATCGCAGAAATTATAGAGAAATGCTGTTCACAACCAACAAAGTTTCTCAGTTTATTAGCGGAATCATACTGTTTGATGAAACAATGCGACAAAATAGCAATAACGGTATTTCGCTTGTTGAAACCATAACCAATAACGGCATGATTCCTGGCATTAAGGTTGACAAAGGAGCAAAGCAATTAGCAGGATCAACTTCTGAAACAATTACCGAAGGACTGGATGGATTAAGAGAAAGGCTGGAAGAATATAGCCAGCTGGGTGCTAAGTTTACTAAATGGAGGGGAGTTATTGAAATCGGCGATTGTATACCTACTCAGTATTGCATAAAGACAAACGCACATGCTTTAGCTAGATTTGCCGCGCTCAGTCAAGAAGCAGGACTTGTCCCAATTGTTGAACCTGAAGTTCTAATGGACGGAACACATGACATAGATGCATGCATGAGAGTAACAGAAACAACTCTGCGGGAAGTTTACTATGAGCTAGGCTGTCAGAATGTAGCACTTGAGGGTACCCTACTAAAACCTAACATGGTTCTTTCTGGGAAAAATGCCACTAATAGAGCATCTAAAGAAGAAGTGGCAGAGAAAACCTTAGCGAGCTTAATGAACACAGTTCCTTCTTCTGTTCCAGGAATAGTTTTTCTTTCTGGCGGACAAAGCGATGAAGAAGCTACGGTTAACCTAGACAGCATCAATAAAGCTGCGAAAATGACGAAAGCTCCCTGGCAATTGAGCTTTTCGTACGGAAGAGGGTTGCAGGCAGCGCCATTAAAAGAATGGAAAGGTGCTGAAAGTAATGTTAAAGCAGCACAAAAAAGTTTTTACCAAAGAGCTGAAGTCACTAGCGCCGCCCGAGAAGGAATTTATTCACCATAATTGTAAATCGTGTATTATGCCTAACCAATTATTCATAGCAACGACAAATATCGGCAAAATACAAGAATTCAAATTACTCTTAAAGGAATCCAAATATTCTCTTGTTACGCCAAAAGAGACCGGAGTAAATCTTGCCGTTGAGGAAAACGGAAATTCATTTAAAGAAAATGCGCTAATAAAAGCGAAAGCGTATTCTATTGCTACAAATTATTTATGCCTTGCTGATGACTCGGGTATCGAAATTGATGCTCTTAACGGCATGCCTGGAATATACTCTGCCAGGTATGGAGGACCGGACCTCACAGACAAAGACCGAATGAATCTAGTCCTCAGCAAAATGCGCAATGTGCCATGGAGCCATAGAACAGCACGATTCCGCACAAGCCTAGCACTGGCTTGGCCAGAAGGCAAAAATGCTGTCTACGAGGGTGTTCTAGAAGGGTTTATCGAGTTTGAATCTAAGGGTGCCAACGGATTCGGGTACGACCCTATTTTTTTCCTCCCTTCACTTCAGAGTACTGTCGGAGAATTGACGCACATTCAAAAATCACAAATAAGCCATCGCTCAATTGCTGTCTCGAAACTGTTGAAGTTTTTACTCGCTTAAATCTTTTAACCGACAGTCCTTTTTTAACATTACTTTGATTAATTTTCGTAGTACAATTTTAATAAGTTTTCATGCCATCATAATTATAAGTTTTTTATTTTGGCCTTAAGCTTAAGTTGTAGAATAGATATTACATCAAAATCTATTGGAGGCTGTTAACAGGATTCATGGGATCTTCTTCTATAATCAAAGATAAATTCAATAGGCCTTTAAGAGACCTGCGTGTATCCGTCACAGATAAGTGCAATTTCCGCTGCCCATACTGTATGCCAGCAAAAATTTTTGGTGAAGGATACTCTTTTTTACCAAATCACGAATTGTTATCCTTTGAAGAAATGTCCAGACTAATTCGCATTTTTGCTACATTTGGACTTAAAAAAGTAAGGATCACTGGCGGAGAACCACTTATCAGGCCAAACTTAGAAAACCTCATCCAGTTAGTTTCTGATATTAAACCGTCTTTAGATATATCATTAACTACTAACGGATATTTATTGAAAGAGAAGGCTGTTCTTTTAAAACAATCTGGACTACATAGACTGACAGTAAGTCTAGACACACTAGACGATGAGATTTTCAAAAAAATGAACGGCCGGGACGTTTCTGTATCCAAAGTAATTACCGGCATCAAGGCGGCAGAAGACGCAGGGTTTTTTCCAATAAAAATCAATGCCGTAGTGCAAAAAGATGTTAATTTCCATACAATACTAGACTTGGCTAAATATTTTGACGAACGTGGGCACATTCTGAGGTTCATAGAATATATGGACGTAGGGACTCTGAACAGTTGGAGCTCCGAAGACGTTGTTTCTGCAGAAGAAATCCTGTCTACGATTGGTAAAGAGATGCCACTCGAGCCTTTGCCCAGCAATTATACCGGAGAAGTTGCGTCGCGATATCGGTACAAAGGTAGCGGTAACGAGATAGGAATTATTTCTTCGATCACACAGCCCTTTTGTAGCGACTGTACGAGATTAAGATTATCTCCAGAAGGAAAGCTGGCTACATGTTTATTTACACAATTGGGAACGGACTTGAAAACTCCAATAAGGTCAGGCCTTAACGATGATGAAATAACAGAAATGATTTCGAATGTTTGGAAAAACCGTTCAGACAGATACTCAGAACTACGCTCTTCTAAAAAAACCAATCCAAATCAATCTGCCAAACCCAAGAGGGTTGAAATGTATAAAATTGGTGGCTAGGCAGCCTTAATTCCTTTTTATTATTGTATTTTTAGGACAATAAAATGATAGAAATATATACAGATGGGGCGTGCAAAGGAAATCCGGGCAAAGGGGCTTGGGCTGCAATTATCATACGAGATGGAAATAAAACTCGCGTTTCTGGTTCACGCGAAAACACTACTAACAACCAAATGGAGTTAACTGCTGTTATACGTGCTTTAGAGACTCTTGGGCCAGGCAAAACCGCAACGGTATTTAGCGACAGTCAATATGTTATAAATTCAATTACTCGCAATTGGAAACGAAACGCAAACTTGGAGTTGTGGCACAGGCTTGATTTAATAACCAAAGACCTTACACTTACATGGAAGTGGGTAAAAGGACACTCGGGCCACCCACTAAATGAAGAAGCTGATCAATTGGCAAACGAAGAGGTTGAAAAAATGAAAGATGCACCGAACAACCTCACTCACCTAGATGAGTCCGGCAACGCATCAATGGTCGATATTTCTGCAAAAACTGATACCCAAAGATCTGCTGTAGCTGTAGGATTTATAAAAATGAATTCCGCTACGCTATTAGCTATAAAAAGCAACCAGTTATCAAAAGGTGATGTTTTGGGGGTGGCAAGAATCGCAGGAATTATGGCCGCCAAATCTACTCCTCAATTAATTCCATTATGCCACCAAATAAACCTTAATGACATTAAGCTTGAATTTAATTACGTCGACGAACATACAGTTTCTATAACCGCTACAGCAAAAGCCGAAGACAAAACAGGCGTAGAAATGGAAGCCTTGTCCGCAGTTTCCATTGCTGCTTTGACAATTTATGATATGTGCAAGGGTATTGATAAATCAATGTCTATTACTGATATCAGCTTGATTAATAAAACGGGCGGCAAGTCAACTAGCTAAACGAATCATCTTAATTTAAAGTGAGTTGGTATGCTGAAAGATCAAATCAAAATGATTGTAGGATTAGGCAATCCTGGAAATGAATATGTAAATACAAGACATAATCTTGGCTTCATGGTTGTAGACCATCTTATTTCCAAAAGCAACCCAATTGAAAGCAAAAACACAGCCTCTGGGCTAGTTGTACAAACTAAAGTCTCTGGCATCAATCTTTTTTTAATGAAGCCTTCTTCTTTCATAAATAACAGCGGGCCTAATATTAAATCCTTGATGAAAAAGCATAATATTTTCCCCGAAGAAATTATAATTGTTTTGGACGACCTAAATCTTGAAATAGGGAAATTACGTTTACGTTTAAATGGGTCTTCGGGCGGTCATAATGGGCTTAAATCAATTATATCTAGCCTACAAACATTAGATTTTCCCAGATTAAGAATAGGAATAGGCCCTCCAACAAAAGGAGACAACCAAATCGATCATGTTCTGGGGACCATACCCAAACACCAAAAGGATGTTGTCTCGGCGTCTATAGCAAAAGCGAGTGACGCAATTATATGTTCCATAGAAACGGGATTTGATAGTGCCATGGACAGCTATAATTAATTTTCTGTAAGCCTCATTGTTCTTGACTCAACACGTATACCTCTGATGATGACTCCATCTTGCCCTTACGGTTTTCCCCTCCAGATACTAACACCTTTCCGTCATTCAATTGCGTTGCAGCCTGACCTGTCCTAGCCGTCAACATCTTTGCCGCCTTGGTCCAAGTCAACGTCTTGATATCAAATATCCATGAATGTGTATACTGGTTACCGCCAACCAAAAGAATTGCACCCTCGTTCAAATCTACTAATGATGCCCTGACTCTTGGTTTAGGGATTTTTGGACCCATATTCCAATTGTCAAACTCCGGGTTATAAATCTCAACTTGATATTGAGCTCCATCTACTCCATAACCACCAACTATTATGGCTTTTCCATCTGGCAATCGCGAGGCTGCAGTCAAATTAAGATTCTGGCTTATATCACCAATATCTGTCCATTTATCAGATTGGATATCATATATTTCAGCTGTTTTAGACCCGCCTCCAGCAACAAGTATCCTATTGTCTGAAAGCATTACTGCAATATGTCGAGCACGAGGGTATGACATATCGTCGAGAACAATCCATTGCTTAGTGTCAATTTTAAATAATTCTGCTGAAGACAATTTGCCATCAGAATTTTCCCCGCCAGCAACTAAAACATCCCCAGAGGGTAATACCGTGGCAGTATGTTCCCATCGTTTGATATTCATGCTTTGTGATTTAATCCATGCATTGGCCCTATAGTCGTAAGTTTCTGTTGATTTCAAGTGTTTTAATTCCTTTCCATCTTCCTCTCCTACTACAGAACCTCCGCCAGCTATCAAAACAACACCATCAGGCAATAAAGAGGCTGTATGTCCTGTCCGGGTATTTGACATTTTCCCGGCCAAGGTCCATTTTTTTATTCCATCAACAAAATATCTTTCAGCCAAATCCAAAAGTTGGGTAGGACCACTTGTATCCGCAGCATCAGCCCTAGTTATTCCTCCAACTATCAAAACAGATCCGTCTGGCAATAAAGTGGAGGTGTGATTTTTACGCGGCATATTCATTGCGCTGGCGTCAGTCCACTTTCCTTCTAAATTATAGGAGTCCCAGCGGTCTGTCTTTGGATCAAATATTTCAACCAAACTTGTTATTTCTCCCCCATGCTGCCCTCCAACAATCAAAACATTCCCGTTGTTTAGAATTGTCGCTGTATGTCCTCTTCTACTGATGTTCATATCCCCGGCAGAACTCCATGTTTGGACAGCAGGATCATATACTTCCGCCGACAATATTGATAGACCTCCCCCAGTAATCAAAACGCGCCCATCATTCATCAAAGTTGCAGTTTGATTATCTCTTATCTTCTCTGTTTGGGAACCTCTTATCCATCCTTCATCAGAAATGTCGTATATTGATGATTGATTTGACTCTTGGGTTCCTCCTACAAATAATATGGTTCCATTCTTCAATAACGTCGCCGTATGTCCCCCCCTGCCTATATCCATAATCGACGTTAAAGACCTCCAGGTAGATGACTCAGGGTAAAATATTTCGCCATGGACCTGCCTGACAAAGCCTTCTCCTCCACCAGCAACCAATACATTTCCA
>CAYPYC010000002.1:0-11191 GCA_964414905.1 uncultured Dehalococcoidia bacterium | reverse complement strand
CGTCATAGAACCACTAATGGTTTTAGCGATTTCATCTGGCAATAAAGTTGCTGTATGTCCATACTTGGGAAAATTCAAGCTTCCTGCTCTACTCCAGGCTTTTGTAACTGGGTTATATAATTCAACAGCATCAATAGCTTTATTTACCCCTTTACCACCAGTTATTAAAACCCTGCCATCATTTAATAATGTTGCTCTATGTGTCTGCCTTGCAAACTGCATCCTTCCGGCATATTCCCAAGTTTCTGTCTTTGGATAGAATATTTCTGCTGTTGATGCCACGCCAACATCGCTGGTGCCGCCTACAACCAAAACATTCCCGTTTTTTAGTACCGTTGTTGTATGATCGGCTCTAGGGGATCTACAATCACTTGTTGCCGTCCAAATATCTGTCTTTGGGTCATAGATTTCTACTTTCGACATTGGTTTTTTATCTGATCCGAGGCCACCAACAACTAATATTCTTCCATCTGCTAGCGTCGTAGCTGTATGGCTTGATCTCGCATATACAAGATTCCTTGTACTTTCCGGGTTTTCTCCATCTGTTTCTTTAATATTGCCATCTGAACCTTGTTTCTGGATTAAATTTTGATCAACTGTTGGTTCGCCCTTCTCTATGAGTGCGTTGCCTAAAACCCCTATAACAATGATTGATACTCCTATTAATAACCAGGCCAGATATCTGCGTATTTTCTTGTTCTCCATAAGAAATTCTCCGGACTATGCTCTCTTTCGTCAATTAAACCATTCAGTTAAATTAGCAATAGAAATTCATGCTAGCATTCAGTAATATGTACAGTCAAACAGGTTTAAGTTCTATAAATCACGTTTGTTGAATATTGTCTATCGGTTCATTTACAATAGCAACTAGTATTAATAAAATACTCTATCAATATATCTGGGTTTTAAAAATGGAATTATCATTAACAGAAGTAAGGTCCATAGCTAAGCTGTGTCGCATCAAATTAACTGAACAAGAAATTAAATCTCTTCAGGGCGATTTAAGAAAAATATTCGAATACTTTTCTGACTTGGATGCGCTAGATACGTCGAGCGTAGAGCCTACAGGCTGGAACGTTCAAAGTCAAAATGTCTTAAGAAAAGATGTTGCAGGTGATTCGCTAACTTCAGAAGAAGTCCTGGCCAATTCTCCCGACACCGATAATAATTTTATCAAAGTTAGGCGTGTATTAAATTAATACTCATGTCTTCTTCTTCATTAACAGAATTATCTATAAATCAGGCTAATAAGCTTTTACTCTCGAAGAAGATATCTTCTGTTGAACTCACTCAAGCATACATCAACAAAATAGAATCAATTGAACCTAAACTTCGGGCGTTAATTACTTTTGTACCAGACCTCGCTTTACGTCAAGCAAGGTCAGCTGATAAGCAAATATCTGAAGGTTCAACAAAAGAGCTAACCGGCATCCCTATGGTTATTAAAGACAATATCTGTACAAAGGGAATAAAAACAACGTGTGCCTCAAAAATGCTTCAGGATTTTATCCCTCCATATAACGCAACTGCCGTAGATAAACTTTATACAAGCGGGGCTGTTTTACTTGGAAAAGCAAACCTAGATGAATTTGCTATGGGTTCTTCTACTGAAAACTCTTCTTTTTATCCAACTTCTAACCCTAAGGATTATTCGCGGGTGCCAGGGGGCAGCAGTGGCGGGGCTGCTGCCGCAGTAGCATCTAACGAATGTATGTTTTCTGTAGGGTCAGATACAGGAGGAAGTATACGCCAGCCGGCTTCTTTATGTGGAACCGTTGGCCTAAAACCAACATACGGGCTCGTAAGCAGATACGGGCTCATAGCCTTTGCTAGTTCATTGGATCAAATAGGGCCTCTTACCAAAACTGTTGACGATTCCGCTTCAGTCCTATCCGTTCTTTCTGGTCACGACCAAAAAGATTCAACGTCACTCAAACACAATTACTCTAACGACGTACAATCAATTAATGAACCTTCCATGAAGGGTCTACGAGTAGGCGTTCCTAAAGAATATTTCGTTAGCGGCATTGAACCTGCAGTAAACGAATCGATTCAAGCAGCTATTGCTCTCTTTGAAAAGCTTGGGGCCAAAATTGAAGAGGTATCATTGCCTCATACAAAATATGCTCTTTCAGTCTATTATATTATTGCTCCCTCAGAAGCATCAGCTAACTTAGCTAGATATGATGGAGTTAAATATGGACATAGCTCTGATTCACCCGGAACAATGTGGGATGCGTTAGAATCAACTCGAGGCGAGGGGTTTGGTAACGAAGTAAAAAGAAGGATAATGATAGGTACATATGCCTTGTCGTCAGGTTATTATGATGCTTATTACCTTAAAGCCCAAAAAGTAAGAACTCTCATAAGCCGAGAATTTAATGAGGTTTTTAAATCCTTTGATATTTTGCTCACACCCACATCTCCCACCGTTGCTTTTAAGCAGGGGACAAAGACAACTAATCCTGTTGAAATGTACTTAAGCGATGTTTTAACAATTCCTGCTAATATTGCCGGCATACCGGCAATATCTCTTCCTTGCGGGTTTGACAATGGATTGCCTATAGGCCTCCAGCTGATGTCTGCCCCTTTAAACGAGTCTTTGTTGTTAAAAGCTGCAAAATCCTATGAACTTGCTTCTTCTTAAATATTGTCCTTCCACTTCCCTCTCTAACTCAATTGCGGGCACAGGTTTTAAGCTGTAATTAAGCGTTATTGTAGAAAACATGCCCAAATCCTCTATTTAAGATTTATAATACTAATGATAAGGGGTTAGGGTTTGGGTTATATAAAATCGAATAACAGAAAATTTTTTTGGGCGGGTATCTGGATAGCCGTAATAGGAATTGTTCTATTAGCTACAGCTGTTTGGCTCTACGTTGTTCAATCGGTTGATTCTTCAAAAATGGCTTCTTTTGATTACGAAATAGCAAAACCTACTCCCCTTAATCAACCATCTGTTTTGAATCAAGGAGCAAAACTTAGCAACAAAAGCGAACCTAAACCAACCACACAAAACAACCAAAGTAAAACTGAACACGCTTTAGGCAAATCTAAGGAGCCTAATAAGTCGCCCTCAAGCCAAGAAGGTCAAAGCCCTATAAATAGCACTGTGAATAATTCCTCTTCATCCATACAGGTTATTTCAAAAACATCTACCGGCGCAATTATAGCAACCCCCACTTCAAATCCCGATAATAACTTGTCTTTAACAAGCCAAACTGTCGTTAGTAAGACTACAAGTACGCCTTCAGCGATGATTCTAAACACCCCATCACATAGTACAAAAGCACAAAAAGAGGAACAACAAACAGAACAAAGTAAGAAAAAATCAACTCCGATTACTATTAATGTCGCTCCTATTCCAGATAAAGGACACATTGAAATAAATCTTTTTTCTCCCATATCTGATTTTTCTCTTAGTAGCTCTGATAAACCCCAAAATCTTTTTATACCAATCATTGATCTATCTGCAAATATAAAGCCTTTAAACATTATTACTCTAAACGAAAGTCTTTCTTGGGAAACTCCAAATAGGATAGTTGGCCATATTCCAATCACTTCCACTCCCGGAGAGTTCAATCAAGGGTGGTATTTTGGGCATTATGAAACTTTATTAACCAACGAAGGGAATATTTTCAACGATTTGCCGGAAATCGTTGATTTACTAAAAAGCAACCGCCAAGTATTTGTTATGATTAACTCGGATAATCATCAATTTCTTTACCAAGTTTATAAAACAGAGGTTGTTCACCAAGATTTCTTGGAGCTAACAAATTCGCAAGTTGCGGAAATCACCTTAGTAACTTGTGTGCCAAAATATAAATACGATCATCGTTTATTGGTTACCGCATCGTTAATTGGGATAAGAAATATATAACTAATTTTTGGAGGATTTTGATTGCTAGATTTTTACAACATTAAAGGTCTATTTCCAGACTCATCTATTCATTTTCAGTCGAAAATCCGTGAGATTTTAGAAACAAATTTAGGAGAGCATATTAACACGTGGTGGAATGAGAACAAAATTCCAAATGAAATTCGTTCTACCCTAATTCAAATTGGCGCTTTTGGGGAACATAAAGCGATTAATAACCACTCTCCTTTAAGTTACCTAAATTATGGTTTACTTATGTATGAATTAGAGAGGATTGATTCAGGGATTAGAAGCATAGTTAGTGTTCAAAATGCTTTAACTATTTATCCCCTAAAGAGGTTTGGGTCAAACCATGTGCAAAAAATTTATCTGGAGGGCCTGCAAAAAGGACACATTACTGGATGTTTTGCTTTAACAGAAGAAGGGGGGGGGTCGGACCCAAGCTCAATTACAACAACTTATAGTAAAAAAGGAAACCAGTACATTGTAACCGGAACAAAGTCTTGGGTTACAAATGCTCCCTTTGCTCAAATAGCAATAGTGTGGGCTAAAGACGCAAAAGGTAAAGGAATATCCGGATTTGTTATCCCAACAGACACACCTGGGTTTAATATATATCCAATTGAAAATAAGATGAGCCTTAGGTTATCGCCAACGGCACATATTGAACTAGACAAAGTTGCCGTACCATTAACCCACAAGCTTACTGGTACATCAAGCCTTTCATCTCCTTTGTCTTGTTTATCACAAGCAAGATATGGGATTTGTTGGGGGGTTTTAGGCGCACTTGAATCAGTTTATGAAGAGTCCCTTATATTTTCCAAATCTAGGTCTTCTTTTGGAGCCAGCCTGTCATCAAAGCAGTTAATTCAAGAAAAGCTCACTAACATGGTTTCAAAACACACTAAAGGCCTTCTGCTCTCATATCAACTTTCTGTTCTGTTAAACCAAGGGATATCTACCAACGAGCAGATTTCATTAGCAAAAAGAGAGAACACTAGATCGGCTTTAGTTTCAGCAAGAACCGCCAGAGAGATTTTAGCCGCCCAAGGAATAACCTTATCCTCGAACGTAATCAGACATATGTTGAATCTAGAAACGGTCGACACATATGAAGGCACTTATGATATACATACTTTCATTTTAGGTAAATCGATAACTGGCAAATCTGCTTTTTGAAATTGATTTCTATCAATCAATTACACTTAAAAAAGGAAATCTAATGAAGGCTCTTTCAGGAATAACGGTTTTGGACCTATCAACAATAGTTTCTGGTCCATTCTGTACTCAAATGCTGTCTGACATGGGGGCAGAAATTATTAAAGTTGAACCTATTTCAGGCGATCCCACCAGAGCTTGGGGCCCTCCGTTTATTGCTCAAGAAAGTCCCTATTTTATTTCCGTGAACCGGGGCAAAAAAAGTCTTGCATTAGACATTAATTCTCCCCAAGGGATAAGCCTGTTGTATAAATTGATACAAAAATGTGATGTTCTTGTTGAAAACTTTACTCCTGACAGAAAAGTGAAATATGGCTTGGTTTACGATAAAGTCAAAAAATTGAATTCCAAAGTCATACATTTATCTATAACTGGTTTTGGATATGGTACAAATCCAATGCAAAACACTCCCGCATTAGATCTAACCATGCAGGCTTTAACTGGAATTATGAGTGTCACCGGCCCGAAAGATGAAGAGGAGCCTGTTAGAATCGGCGTTGCGTGGCTCGATGTTTTAACAGGCCTCACAGGAACATCAGGGATCTTATCTGCATTGATACAATTAGGTCGTTCTGGTGAAGGCCAATACATAGATTTATCTTTGTTTGATGTAGCATTAATGAGCTCTATTAACATAGGAGAAACTTTTCTCGTAACTGGCAAAGTTCCTGATAGGCTCGGAAGCGAACACCCTCAAATTGTTCCGTATCAAGCCTTTAAAGCTAAAGATTATTGGTTTACTTTAGCCGTAGTAACTGAAAAACAATACGAGAGGCTTATTAAGCTTCTTTCGCCTTCTCCCCTCGATAACAATACTAGATTTGCAGTAAATAGTAGCCGGGTTAAAAATAGAGAAGAACTTCTCGGATTTTTGAAGAAACTTTTTTCAAGCCAAACTAGGTCTCATTGGTTAAAAAATTTCACTGAATCAAACATTCCCGCATCTCCAATTAATAATATTGGCGAAGTATTTCAAATGGACATAACCAAAGATCGTAATAGTGTATGGAGCGTAACCCATCCGGCCATTGGTAAATTGCCATTACTAGCAAATGCCCTACAACATACTAGCTCTGGTTCCGTTTCAAATAAAATAGCCCCTCCCTTATTAGGCCAACATACATATGAAATACTGAAGGATTTTGCCAAGCTGCCAGAACAAGAAATAGATTTTCTTAAGAATAATGGCAGTGTCTTTTGTTCTCAAAAAGATATCAAAGACCTTTCTAGCGATAAATCCGATGGCTAATTTCAGAATATATTTTGTTGTGTTATTGACGTTTTTGTTTTTCATTTGTGCTGTTATTTTTATATCTTTTGGAATGTATAAGAAAACTCCAATCACCGGATTAAGTGGCGCCAATATTGTAGGAAAGCCTGCTCCTAATTTTTCTCTGATTCTAACTTCTGAAGAATATTTCAGGCTTTCAGACAATTTTGGCAAGCCCATCATACTCAATTTTTGGAACCCCTATTGTCCTCCATGTGCTGAAGAATCACCTATTTTGCAAAACATATGGCTCACATATAAGAAACAAGGGGTATTGGTTATAGGCATTGATTCTCCTGTAATCAATGCCCCTGAAGAAGCAACTACAAGCTATATAAATAATTTCAACTTGAGCTTTCCTATAGGCAGAGATACAGGAGCTAAAATAACTATAGATTATGGAGTTCTTGCATTGCCGGTAACTTTCTTTATAAACCAGAAGGGAGAGGTTGAATTTCGCAAAGTTGGGCTAATAACGAGTGAAGAGATTTCTACATGGTTAGATACTTTGGATTTGCAGGGCTATTGAAGTATTTTCAACCAAGGGCTGGCGTTTATCGGTCAAACAAAATACACTTTACACGTAAATTCTTATAATTGGTGTTGTTGAGCATGAATATACCCAGAGGCGGTTGGAGCGGAGGACAAACAGACGCTACTCCAGCTTCTCAATATGATATAAGGTACGGAGAAAATCTTTTAAAAGAAGAAAGTGGCTCATGGCCGTCCTATTTCATTGTTACAAGCCCTAGTGCATTTGAAGCAACTCGGCCGGTTCTTTCTTCATCTCCTATAGGGTTTACTTTTGTAAATACGCTCGACTGGAATCAATTAGACTCGATCTCTTCATCCGTTCCGAAAGGCACCATGATAATTGTTGCAATTGGAGGAGGTATCGTATTAGATGCTGCAAAATATGTTTCTCTCAAAACTTCTATTCCTTTAGTTTTGGCACCTACCATTGTTTCTACAGGTGCCATCATTCATAGCGTTTTTGCAAAGTGGAAAGGATTTTCCACAGTTGGGTCTGTAGAAACTTGGCCATGGCTAGATGCACATCACGTTATAATTGATTACTCGGTCATTAAAAGTGCACCTTCGCACCTTAATACTGCAGGTATTGGAGATATTCTTTGCAGTCAGGCGGGAATATCAGAATGGGAATATTCGTTCAAAATGGGATTAGCGCCTCCTGTAGACCATACAACAACCCTATCAGTTCGTAATCAAAGAGACCGCATTGTCAACCATTTTCCAAAAACTCTTAGTAAAGATGGCACCCTGACTTCTCAGAGCATCAAATTTATAATGGAATCTATTCAACAAAGAGACAGTAATAGCATCAAAAGCCCTCATGCTCCTGGCAGCGATCATCTTTTTTGGCAATGCGTAGAATCGACAAATAATCGAGGATGGGTTCACGGGGGCGGTGTTGCTTTAGCATCTGTCATTATAGCCTGGCATTGCGAGGAAGGATTGAACCATTTGATAAGCGACCTTGATCGCTGCCAGGTACTCTGGAGACCTGTACAGCTTGGCATTTCAAAACATCATCTTCAACTGTCGTTATCAGCCGCTCCCGAATTCTTTAACGACCAAGACAATGGCAGAAACATGAAATCGATCCTTTGCGACAATCCTATTCAAGGACTTCGTTTTGAAAAACTCTGGGATTTCTTAACTGGCTGACACCGTTTTATACCACGCCACTTTTTCTTATTTTTGTTTTCGCTTTTACATATTGTTTGTATAAAATATTTTTTTATATTTTTTTATATTTGTATAATTTTTTCCCTCCGGTTCGGTTTTGCAGCCTATAAAGCAGTTAATAGACTGGATATATTTATTTGCTGTTTTTATGTTGCTTTTTTAAATTGTAGCTCGTTTGCCAGTCTACGTACCTCTATTTTAATCTTTGTCCCTTTATAGAGTTGCTCGTTTTTTTTGAATATTTTTGTTTATAATTCATTTTTTTTCTCTTGGCTAATGGAAGATTATGGGTGCTAAACTCGAGTTTACTGATTAAAGGATTATCCTTTCAAAAGGACTTATATTTGGAACTAGCAAACCACCCTACTGATCCAAAATTGATTTGGAAAGCGGTACTAGGAAAATTACAACTGCAGGTAAATAAATCCAGCTTTGAAACCTGGTTGGTTTCCACTGCGGGCCATTTACTAGAAGATACTTCATTGACCGTATCAGTACCCAACAATTTTGTTGTTGAAATGCTAGATCAAAGGGTGTATTCAATAATTTCAGCCGCAGTACAACAAGTTCTTAAAAAGGATATTGATGTAAATTTTATAGTTGTTGATCCCTCCATGAATGCTGCAGATCCTATAGCAACCCATGCCCGTCCTAATACAGCTATATCTAGTACTGTAAAACCCTCAGCTTTTTACAACAAAGGCTGGCGCACATTTAAAAATTTCGTTGTGGGTGATTCTAACAAACTTGCCCATGCTGCAAGTTTGTCCGTCGCCGAAAATCCTGGCACAGCTTATAACCCTTTATTTATCTATTCGGGCGTGGGGCTGGGCAAAACTCATTTGCTTACTGCTATTGCTAACTCCTTAAATGCATCAAGCTTTAAGGCGATATATGTTACTGCTGAAGAGTTTACAAACGAATACATAAACTCCATACGCTTTGCTAAAACGGATCATTTTAGAAATAAATATCGCCACATTGATGCTTTATTAATTGACGACATACAATTCATTGCTGGAAAAGAGCAAACCCAAGAGGGCTTTTTCCATACTTTCAATTCTCTAGTAACAGAAGGAAAGCAAATTGTTATATCAAGCGATCGGCCAGCCAAAGAAATCGAGCACCTTCACGAACGTCTAGTTTCAAGAATGCTCGGGGGTCTTATTGTAGATATCCAGCAACCAGACTTAGAAACAAAAGTCGCTATTCTGAAAAGCAAATCTGAGTCATTAAATGCTAATATATCTGGAGAGATTTTATTTTACTTTGCTGAACAGGTGACATCCAACATAAGGGCTTTGGAAGGATGCGTAAATAAAATTAAGGCCTATGTCCAACTGACAAACCTTTCTCCTGATATGAATCTTGCTAAATCTATAGTTTCAGAACTTTCTCCTTCCTTAAAAAACCTAACCGCTACTAAAACATCTGTCATTGATGCCGTCTCCCATCATTTCGGTTTATCTGCCCAGCTGGTATTGGGTAATTCAAGAAATAGCAGGTGTGTTACAGCTAGACAAATTTACATGTATATTTTAAGAGAAGATCTCAACCTTTCTTTGGCTGAAATTTGTCAAACCACAGGAAAAAAACACTCAAGCGTAATATATTCATGCAACCAAATAATTAATAACCTTCAATCAAATTCTTTATTATTAGACGATTTAACAAAAATCCGGTCTACTATCGAACGTAAGTTAAACAATTAACAAATTACCAACATTTTTCTAATTACTGACAAAACTTTCATTTACTAACATTAAATGAACACCTAACCAACACAAGGAATATCATTTTATTAAGTCTATCACCCTGTTACACCGTATTTTCCCACTTATGTTTTTGCATATTATTATTCATATTATAGATACATATACACCACTAAACTATTTTACAGTTATAATATAAGTAATCATGATAGATAGTGCAAAAATCCATATATCCAGTGGAGCAGGGGGCAATGGGGCTATAAGTGGAAGACATGAAAGATATGTTCCTAAAGGAGGGCCTGATGGAGGAGATGGAGGAGATGGAGGGTCAGTAGTAATATATGCTACTGAAAGTATGACAACCCTTTCTGAATATAAGTATAGAAGGAAATTTAAAGCAGACAGAGGAAAAGACGGTTCTTCAAATAAAAAATATGGAGCTAGTGCCAAAGATAAAAGATTATCTGTTCCTATAGGGACGGTTGTAAAGAGACAGGACGGATCTACGATAGCCGATTTACAAACAAATGAGAGTGAAGTTGTTGTAGCTGTAGGAGGTAAGGGTGGAAAGGGAAACTCAAGATTTAAATCGTCTATATATCAGTTTCCATTAATAGCAGAAGCCGGAGAATTAGGGCAAGAATTGGAAATAAATCTAGAACTAAAGCTTTTAGCAGATGTAGCTTTAATTGGATCACCAAATGCCGGTAAATCTAGTTTGCTGGCAGCGGTTACCTCAGCTAGACCAAAAATAGGAGATTATCCATTTACGACAATAACTCCCGTTTTAGGAGTTGTTCATAGGTATGCGACTGAATTTGTAATGGTTGATATACCTGGACTTATACAAGGGGCAAGTAAAGGGGTTGGGCTAGGGGATGAATTTCTAAGACATGCCGAAAGAACAAAAATTTTTATACATGTACTAGATATAAATGCAGGCGACCCAAAAGAAGTTATAGAAGAATATAAAAAGGTAACAGAAGAAATAAGATTATACAAAGATGATTTATCACAAAGACGAGAAATAATAGTTTTGAATAAAATTGATTTAGAGAAAGGTCGCTGTAATATAGATAAAGTAATTAATGAACTGGCAATTCAAGGCAAAAATATTGTAGAAGTATCTGCTATTGGAAAAACAGGGTTGGAAGAGATGTTAGATTGTGTTGAAGCTGAACTATTAGCTGAAAAAAGAAAAAATAAAACTACTGCCAGAGAGGCTGATAAAATCCCGATAATAAAACCACAAGGCATTGAAGCAGAGAAAAAAATAATAAGAACCAATGCCAGTTACAGGGTGGTTTTTAGCAAAGCAGTACGGATAAGCAGAATGATTGATAATGATAATTGGGCCGCAAAGATGCAACTTTATGAAATGTTAAAGAAGTGGAAAATAATAGA
>CAYPYC010000001.1:6144-24143 GCA_964414905.1 uncultured Dehalococcoidia bacterium | reverse complement strand
CATAATGACTTAGGCAATGCAGCTGCTAATAGCATAGCAGCTGTTGAAGCTGGCGCTCGGCAGGTAGAAGGATGTATCAACGGACTTGGCGAACGTGCCGGCAATGCATCTCTTGAAGAAGTAATTATGACTATTCACACTAGAGAAGACGTGTTTGGTTTAACCACCAATGTAGACACAACTCAAATTTACCCGACTAGCCGTCTCGTCAGCGACATCACTGGCTTTGTTGTACAACCAAATAAGGCCATAGTGGGAGCAAACGCCTTCAGACACGCATCCGGCATCCACCAAGATGGAATAATAAAACAAAGAACCACATTTGAGATTATGGATCCTCAAACCGTAGGATGGTCCAGCAACTCCCTTGTTTTAGGAAAATTAAGCGGCAGGGCAGGTTTAAAATCTAGATTGGAGCAACTAGGATATAACCCTGACGACACTGAATTGAATCAAATATTTAATGCATTCAAAGAATTGGCTGATGCCAAACGAGAAGTTACAGATGCCGATCTTATTTCACTGATGTCCAGTCATAGGAGACATGTCGACATCAAAGAGTCTTATAAATTAAATCATGTCCAAGTAACTTGCGGTGATCAGCAAATCCCAACCGCTACCGTGACTATCTCCTTTCCTGATGATAATTTGGTAACTGATGCATCTACAGGCACGGGGCCGGTCGATGCGGTTTACAAGGCAATCAATAGAATAATTGAGATTCCAAATTCTTTGACCGAATTCAGAGTTGATTCAGTTACAGAAGGAATCGATGCTCTTGGAGATGTAACTATCAGGATAAAAAATGATGATGGCACATTTGTTGGAAGAGGGTCAGATACGGATATAATTGTTGCAAGTGCTAAAGCGTACATGAACGCCCTGAATCGTGCATGCGTCGCCAGACAACAATAAAATTCGTTTGTAAATCTATTCCAATTTATGTATCCAACCAGTTAGCTTAATTTCCTCCAACATCCTAAAAAGCTGGTATTTTATTTTCTCGATATTTATACTTTTATTCAATTAATTAGAATTTATACCATCCAGTCTAAAAGGAGCATCACAATGAGTTTACAAAATGAAATAATGTTTGAAACAGATGGCAGGCATTCAAGCGTCTATCTATATGAGCCTCCAATGGGCGAAAGACAGTACGTTGAATGCATAGATGAAATAGTAGACTTAGGCATCGACACGATTAGTTACGTTGTGGGAGATTGCGCAGTCCTTCTATATGACACTAAAGTCGGAGAATTGTGGGGACATAATGTAGATTTAGCCGACCATACCGTATGGTTAAGGGCGGCTCAAAATGTAAAGTCCATGATTGACAGAGGAGTAGACCCCCTGAAGCTAGTATGCGATCATGCCCACACAAGAGGATTTAAATTTATACCGCATCTTCTCTTGAACATGGTGCATACCCCTCACGGCCGAGTGACAGATTGCAGAGTTGCCGACTTCACCACTGACCACCCTGAATGGCAAGTTGGCCCAGAACCAGATTTTCCTGAATCTGAAGCAGACCAGCCAAGAAGGTTGTCTTATGCTATCGAACAAGTAAGAGAAAACAGGCTGGCTGTAATCAAAGAACTGTTATTTGACTATGATTCTGACGGTATAGAACTCAATTTTCATACTTATTCTCCATTTATTGCCAGAAAGGAAGTTTCTGAGCATACATCAACTTTAACCAATTGGCTAAACGAAATTAGAACCCTTGCAAGAGAAGCGGCAAAACTCCAAAAAAGAGAAAAAAGAATATTTGCTAGAATTGGTACAAGCTTAAAAGGCAATCTTGCAATGGGGCATGATATTGACACTTGGATAAAAAACGAATTGGTTGATGTATTAGTTGCTATGCCAGTAAAGGGTGATTTCGGCACTGATATTTCTGACTTACAACAAATAGTAAATCTTACCAAAAACTCCCAAACGAAAGTTATTGCAGGTATAGACAGCGTAAGTTCTGAACAAACCCCAACAGTCCAAAGGGCGGCAGTAGCAAATGTTTATGATGCAGGCGTTAAAGGATGTATGTACCATAGATATTACCCAGAGCCCAAAAGATATCCATATTCTACTGAAGATACTAACAGATTGCGGTTCTTAGCATACCCCGACTTAATCGAACATATGGATAAAACGTTTCATATGGGACCAGGTAATGACAGAGCCAAATCCGAAAAAATATTCAGAGTAACCCCGCAACTGCCCAAAACATTATCTTTGTCTGAACAACCAACGCCAATCAGCATTTACATTGCTGATGATATTGAATCCAAGCATTCTATGGGTGAATTGTGGAAATGTGAATTGCGTATAATGATTAATAACCTTATGCAAAATGGTGATGTCTCTATTGTGTGGAATGATAAAAAGATACCCTCTGAAAAAATCAGAAAGGCAGATTGGATATTTCAAATGCGACCAAGACCCGATTACGTTAGAGGCTATAGATTACATGTTCCTTTGGGAAAAGATTTTTTGCCCAAAAAAGGCGAAAACACAATTTCTATTTCTTTGAATTCAAAAGACCCTCAATTGGTACTAGACATAGAAATAACTGATATTGATATAGTGGTAGAATATCTTCCACACAAAAATGCTATTAGAGATGACGAAGTATACTCAGGGGGAAATTTATTCACTCCATAAGTGATTAAATTCTAATCAGCATTTTTTACCTGTGTATAAGGAGCTAATTGATAATGCCAGGAAAAACTCTTTACGAAAAAATTTGGGATTCACACGTTGTACATTCTGAGCCTGGACAACCCTCTATACTATATGTTGATTTACACATGATTCATGAAGTTACCAGTCCTCAAGCCTTTGACGGTTTAAAAAACTCGAATCGCAAAGTCAGAAGACCGGATTTAACTTTAGCTACTGCTGATCATAATACCCCTACAGATATTAATCGAGCTCAATTGCCAATTTTGGATTTAATAGCCAAGCAACAACTAGATGTACTGAGTTCAAATTGCAAAGAATTCGGAATCGATTTATATGAAATGAATGACCCAAAACAAGGAATCGTTCATATTATCGCCCCGGAACAAGGAAAAACATTGCCGGGCTCAATCATTGTTTGTGGAGATAGCCACACATCAACACATGGCGCCTTTGGTGCTTACGCCCTTGGAATTGGCACTTCTGAAGTAGAACATGTATTTGCAACTCAAACTATACGTCAATTTAAATCCAAAACCATGAACATCCGTGTTCATGGTGAAATACCCGTAGGAGTAACGGCAAAAGATATAATTCTCGGTATTATAGGAAAAATCGGTGTTGATGGAGCCCAAGGACATGTAATCGAATATTCAGGTTCCGCTATCGAGTCCTTATCCATGGAAGGCAGAATGACACTCTGTAACATGTCAATAGAGGCTGGAGCAAGGGCTGGAATGGTAGCTCCTGACGAAAAAACATTTGCATACTTAAAGGGAAGGGAATTTGCTCCAAAAGGAGCTGCATTCAGCTCCGCAGTAGAATGGTGGTCCACACTAAAAACAGATAAAAATGCTGTTTTTGATAAAACTATTGATATTAATGCAGATTTATTAGAACCCATGGTCACATGGGGAACCAATCCTGGCATGGTAACTAACGTGACTGGAAAAGTACCTGACCCCAATGGATTAAAAACATCACAAGAACAATCAGCTACAAAATCTGCTTTAGAATACATGGGCTTGAGTCCAAATGAACTTATTCAAAATATTGCTGTTGACCGTGTCTTTATAGGTTCTTGTACTAATTCCAGAATTGAAGATTTAAGGGAGGCAGCGAAGATAGCTAAGGGTCAAAAAGTAAACAAAAATGTATATGCTATGGTTGTTCCAGGATCGACTCAAATTAAACAACAAGCTGAAAAAGAAGGATTAGACGAAATCTTTACCGCCGCAGGTTTTGATTGGCGGCAATCCGGATGCTCCATGTGCCTTGGAATGAACCCTGATATTCTTAATCCAAAGGAAAGATGTGCTTCTACCTCAAATAGAAATTTTGAAGGCAGGCAAGGAAAGGAAGGAAGGACACACCTAGTCAGCCCGGCAATGGCAGCAGCAGCAGCAGTCAAAGGCCATTTCGTTGATATAAGAGATTGGGAATAGACTAATTTTGCAATATTTATAAAGGAAAACAACCATGGAAGCTTTTATTAAACATACTGGTGTAATAGCCCCATTAGATAAAATAGACATCGACACTGACCAAATAATTCCAAAGCAATTTTTGAAACGAGTTGAACGTAACGGATTCGGTCAATTTATGTTCTATAACTGGAGATACAAAAAACAAGGGGTGCCTAATACTGACTTTATACTGAACTGGCCCTCGTATTCTGGTTGTTCGATTCTTGCAACTCGGCGTAATTTTGGTTCAGGATCATCGCGAGAACACGCAGTTTGGGCATTATCTGATTTTGGTATTAAATGCATAATTGCTCCAAGTTTTGCAGACATTTTCTATAACAATTGCTTCCAAAATGGAATATTGCCAATTGTGGTAGATGAAGAAACAGCAAGTAACTTGATAGAGAAATCTACTGCAAGCCCAGGATGCAGAATTTCTATAGATTTAAACGAACAGTCAATTAAAGATATCGAAGGGGACATTGACATCAAATTTGATATCGATGGTTTTAGAAAATACACCGTGTTAAACGGATTAGATGATATTGGGCTTACTTTAAAACACGAAGCTAAAATTCGAATTTACGAAGAAGAAAATCTACAAAAATAAATTTGTTTATCTTGATAACTATCCTTTGACCAGGCCCTTAAGGAATCCAATTTCTTTGTAAATTGCTTGTTTAAAATAGGATGAGTATTCCCCGACATTACGAAATCGTTTTTGTCGATCTGAAACTAGTTTCCTCTTAGAAAAAGATTGGATCATCGAAATTTCTTTTATTAGTTCTCTTGATAAAATTCTCGCAGCATCATCGATATTATTGTGAGCTCCTCCTGATGGTTCCAATACTATTTTGTCTATTATTCCTAATTCATAACAATCAATTGCAGTAATTTTCAAAGACTCTGCTACGTCTTTTGCTTTTTTAGAATCCTGAAAAATCATCTCTGCCGCACCTTCGGGAGAAACAACTGAAAGAATAGAATTCTGCAACATAAACGTTTTGTTAGTTACTAATAAGGGTAAAGCAGCTTCACTTCCTCCTTCTCCAATAATCACCGATATTGATGGGGCTTCTAAATTCACCATTTCTGAAATGGTTGTGGCTATGGTATTAGCAAGTCCTCTTTCTTCGGAATCAATGCCCAATTTAGGGCCAGAAGTATCTACCAAAGTAATTAACGGCAATGAAAATTTATTGGCAAGTTCTACTATACGCTTCACTTTTCTAAAACCTTCAGGCGTTGTTCTTGCATTTTTTAAATTTTCATTGGGATTATTTTTTTGCTTTTCCTGACCTACAACAACCACTGTTTGTCCTCCAAGATATCCTACTCCTGTAACAATTGTAGGATCATCTCCATAATATCGGTCGCCATGCAATTCAACGAAGTTGGTGATGATTTTTTTCAAATACCCTCTTGCTGTTGGCCTAGCGGCATGTCTAGCAATTTGAACTATATCCCAAACATCATTATTTAGTTTATTAATACTAACTTTTCTAGTGTTTCTTGCCGAACGTGTAATTTTCCTACTTATTTTATATTCGGAACTAAGTAAATCCAAAATGTTCGACACTGTTTCCTTTAATTTAGGTCTTTCTACAACAGCATCAATCATCCCATGTTTTAAGTGAAATTCGGAGGTGTTAACAGAATCAGGCACAACACCCAAACTTTCATTTCTGACAACTTGTAAAGATTGAAGACCTACCATTGCACCTGGTTCGCCCAAAATTATATCTGATAAATTAGGAAAACTAGCAAATGTATGGCCTGTTGATGGGTTAGATAATATTGAAATAAAAGGAATGCCTTTTAATTTTAGCTGATTAGCCACAGTAACTGTTTTAGCCATTTGCATTAAAGACAAAACCCCTTCTTGAAATCGAGTTCCGCCACTAGTTACAACTGCCACGCAAGCTATCTTCTTTTTATATGACCGCTCTAAAGCCAGGGCTACTTTTTCGCCAACCACACACCCCATACTTCCACCCATAAATCCAAAATCTAATACGATTATTTGCGCAGGAACTCCGCCAATTTCACAAATACCAGTAACAGCCGCTTCAGTCAACCCGGTTCTTTCAGAATCGCCTGACAATTTTGTTTTATAAGTTAAACGGGTTTTGAATCCTAATGGGTCTCCAGAGTATACTAATTTATCAGATTCTTGGAAGGTGTCTGGGTCGGCTATCCAATTAATTCTCTGCCTTGCATCCATGGTGTAATGGAAATTACAGTTTTCACAAACATGATATTGTTTAAAAAACATGCTTTCAGATAAAGATTTTTCGCATACTAGGCACACATCTCCAAAATCAAGCCTCTGGTTAACAGGGGTTCTTCTTCTAGATATTGATATAAGTAAATCGCTAAGGTTTGGTGCCACTTATCTTTTAACCATATATTAAGTTGATTAAATTATAACATCTCTCGACTTAGAACCATCACTTTGTGCAACAAAGCCGTTTTCTTCTAAATCATCCATTAATCTCGCAGCTCTTGGATACCCTATTCTCAATTTTCTTTGCAATAACGATGTAGATAGCTTGGTATTTGATTTTGCTAATTCAATTGCCTTATCCATCATAGAATCTCTATTTACAGCTCCATTTCCCACAGAATTGCTCTGGTCGGTTTCGTCCTCAGGCAATCGCAATATCACCTGCCCAAAATTACCTTTTGGACAAACAGACCAATATTGAACCAACGCTTCAACTTCCTTGTCTGAAATATATACCCCCTGAACTCTCTCTGGCCTGGAATTATCAGCTCCCAAATATAGCATGTCTCCTTTGCCCAGTAATTTTTCTGCTCCTGTTACATCCAGAATGGTTCTGGAATCTATTTGCGAAGCAACTCCAAAACTAATTCTGCTAGGAAAATTTGCTTTGATCAAACCAGTTAAAACATCAACTGATGGTCTTTGTGTTGCAACTATGAGATGTATCCCTGTCGCTCTTCCTAATTGCGCTAATCTACATAACGATTTTTCTACGTCAAAAGAAGCTGTCATCATAAGATCTGCTAGTTCATCAACTGTGACAACTATGTATGGCATAGGTTCAATTGATTTTTGATTATATGTTTCGATATTTCTAGCACCAATAGATTCCATACGTTTATACCGTTCTAGCATTTCATTAATAAGACTCTTCAATAAATCCACAACTTCAATTGGGTCCACTACAACGGGAGTTAATAAATGAGGAATCCCATTATATGGAGTTAATTCAACCCTTTTAGGGTCGATCATTATTAACCTCATATTTTCTGGAGATTTTTCCATAATCAAACATGAGATAATGGTATTTATACAAACACTCTTACCACTGCCAGTTGCACCAGCAATTAATAAGTGAGGCATCTCTGCTAAATCACAAATCACTGATTGTCCACCTGTACCCTTACCTAAAGAGATAGGCAGTTTTGCTTTTGATTTAAGTTTTTGAAATTCAACTTCTTCCATTATAGAACGAAGGCTTACCAATGCAGGAGAGGGATTTGGTACTTCAACTCCTACTAAGGATTGCCCCATAACCGGAGTTTCAATACGTATACTTGGAGTTTTTAACGCGAGAGATAAGTCTTTCTCCCTTTGTATTATGCTATCAACTTTCACTCGCATTTTGTTTTCTAATTTCTCAATAACTGGTTTTCCCATCTCATCCTTTACTACTGCTCCGGTCTCGTCTGTTTTCTTAACTTGTCGTGACTTCCTTATCCATCCAGGAATTAATCCATACATAGTTACAGCTGGGCCGGGCTTAGTTTGACCTATTTCAACCTCTATTCCATATTCACCCAAAGTATCTTTGATTATTTTAGAAGTATTATCAATATCCTGTTTTGAAATGCCTGAACTAGGTGTTTGCATTAAAACATTTGTATTTGGCAAACTCCATTCGCCAATATCATTACCTGCATAATCAGCGCCTGTTGTTTCTTGTTCTGCTTTTTTAACACGGTCATTTTGAGAACTTTTTATACTTGAATCATTTCTTTTGCTAAATTCCCTATCAAATTTATCTTGATTTGCTTCGTTGTGTTCGGGGATATTTTCTTGTCGCCTGTCTCTTCTTTTTTCGAAGCCTTTGGTGAATGCATTATCGGATATTCCTCCTAAATTTGAATCTTCGGCTAGTTCGTTATCCGACAATAATACTGCTTCTTCATCATGAATCTGATTTTCAAACCCTGGTTGAAGAAAATCTCCTTGGGTTTCTTCGGTTACAAATTCATCACCAGATCGATAAATTTCACTACTAGGTTTTGGTTTTAAAACCGACCTCTTGAAAATTTTATTGAAAAGCAACGCTGTGCCTACATAAATCATCAATGCTAATTTCCAAATTCCAAAACCTGTAGTCAAAACCACTCTGGGATAAGCAATTGATATCAAAATTAAAAACAAAGCTGACAACCTAATTATCCCAAACAATAAGCTGCCACCAGATATCTGAAGTCCTAACGCTCCCCCTAAACTTATAACATGAAAATCTCCATAAAAATAATTGCCCTGAAGTTGGGTGGAGATTAAACCTAAAAATCCAACAATCCATATCGGACTTAAAACCAAGCTGATCAAATATCTTATATTTGTAAAATTGAATTCCTTCCTACTCAACACAAACCACAAAACACAAACCCAAACCAAAGGCAATACTATCGCGAATCCAGTGAAATCTAGCGTTGCCTGGACAACATCATGCATGAAATCCAATATGCTGTTTCTAAAAAAATAACCGCAAATAATTACTGCTAAGCTTAAGCCAATAATCACATAAGTAAAATAGTTTCTTGCAAATATGAAATTTAAGGTCTTGGTCATAGTTACAAGTTTTCCTTTAAATAATTATCGTTATAGTTTAAACCATGAATTACTAACACTACATCGCTTATAAAGGTCAGTACTTTGAAAATAAATTGATCTTATTTCAATCAAGAAATATTATCAAATTAATGACTCAATATTTTATTCCCTTTAACTGTAACAAGTTCCGTTTCAATATTACCTATAACTTCTCCCGCTTCCTCAGTCAAAAACAATACGTCTCCGTCTTCAATAACAAAAACATTATCTTTATCCACGCCTGTTTTTCGCGCTAGCCTACCATGTGCTACTAAATGACGATACTCGCCATGAATAGGAATGAAGTGCTTGGGCTTGAACAAGCTAATCATTAATTTTAATTCTTCTCTACTCGCGTGTCCGTGAACATGGACTTGTGAATTTTTGTTGTAAAAAACCTCTGCACCCTGCCTGAATAAGTTATCGATCGTTTTTGATATGGCTTTTTCGTTACCAGGTATTGGAGATGCCGAAACAACAATTGTATCTCCTCTTTTAATTTTTAGATGTTTATGGTCGCTATTTGCTATTCGAGTCAAAGCAGATGAAGGTTCCCCTTGAGCACCTGTAGCCAATATTACAATCCGATTATCCTTAATTTTTTTAGATTCTTCTAAAGGAACAAGCATGTCATCAGAAATTTTTATATATCCCATCTTTCGAGCCATTTTTACATTATTTACCATGCTTTTTCCAGCTATTGTCACTTTGCGATCAAATTTAGCCGCAGTATCTATCACTTGTTGCATTCGAGAAATCAAGGATGCAAATGTAGCTACAATTATCCTGCCTTTAGCTTCTCCGATAACTTTGTTAAAAGCTTCCTCTATTATCAATTCAGATGGAGTGTATCCCTCATTTTCTGAGTAAGTAGAATCTGAGCACAAAAGCAATACTCCTTCTCCGGCTAACTTACTCATGGCCTGAAAATTTGTTGCTTTTCCGTCTACGGGAGTATGATCTATTTTAAAATCACCCGTGTGTATTATTTTGCCCAATGGAGTTTTAATTGATATTCCCATAGCATCAGGTATTGAATGACAGACCCTAAAAAATTCTATTTCAACACTTCCCATCTTCATTGGTACACCAGGATCAACATCGTTCAGTTTTGTCTCAGCAGCTAAGCCATGTTCTTTTAATTTAACCCTAATAAGTCCATTAGTGAGGGATGACCCGTATATAGGCACATTTATATTTTTAATCAAATATGGCAGGCCCCCTATATGGTCCTCATGTCCGTGGGTTACAAGTATAGCTTTTATTCTTTCTACGTTTTCAATTAAATATGAAAAATCCGGTATGTAAAAATCAATATCTTTAACTTGTTGCCCTGGAAATTGTACTCCACAGTCAATTATAAATATTTCCTTATCCACTTCGATAGCCATCATATTTTTCCCGATTTCTCCCAAACCTCCGAACGGGATTATTCTTATCCCGGTTTCTTTACTGCTCATGTAATTATTCATAAAAATATTTATCCCTTAACCTTGCCTTTATTTAAATCTAATATTCACTTTCAAAACAAATTCAACTGAGAATCTTGTTGTTTGTTTTCATCTCTTCTACCATCTAAACTTCTCATTATTTCTGGAATTTTTGTAAAATCATTTTTGAGTATACCCATAATATTGCCGTTTCTTAGCCCAGCAGCTGGATGATAGACTGGAAACAAGGGTATATCTTTGTATTTCATTAATTTGCCTCTTGAATTGGAAAGCGAATTGCTCGGTAATAATCGAGTCAAAGAATATCTACCCAGCGTCACAATCAATTTTGGAGAAATCATCTCTAGTTGTTCACTCAGATAATCACCGCAAGATTTAATCTCGTTAGGCAAAGGGTCTCTGTTATTAGGAGGCCTGCATTTCAACAGATTTGTTATATAAACATCTTTTCTAGAAAAATCGATGCTTTGGAGCAATTTATCAAGTAATTGACCTGCTCTCCCAACAAATGGCTTTCCTGCTTGATCTTCATAATATCCAGGTGCTTCACCAATTAAGAAAACATCTGCTGCAAGCGAACCCTCGCCTGGAACGGCGTTTGTTCTCTTATGTCCAAGAGTACATTTTGTACAGTTGCTAATTTTTTGAACTAAGTTTTGATATTCAATCATTTAAAAGACTAAGTCTTCTTGTTGCTGTCGGCAAATCACCATCATTTCTAAATCGAATGGCTTTAGTCTTGAACACCTTTATCTTTAAGAAAATCTATGGCTTTTTGAACAGTCGTAATACTTTCAGCATCGTCATCACTAATTTCTATCGTAGTTTCATCACTTGAAAATTCTTCCTCAAAAGCCATAATCAATTCTACTAAATCCAAAGAATCCGCATTCAAATCTTCAGTGAAGCTAGATTCTGATTTTACTTCAGATTCTTCCACACTTAATTTATCTGCTACAACAGACTGAACTCTTTCTAAAATCGTAGCCATATTAAAGACTCCTTAAACATTTATTCCTCTATTTTTAATTTTTGCAAAACAGCTCCCAAAACTCCATTCACGAACTTATAAGAGTTGTCTGAACCGTATATTTTAGCTAATTCAACCGCTTCATTAACAACTACCTTAGGTGGAGTATTGGGAAAATCAATAAGTTCCAAAATCCCCATTCGCAAAACACTTCTGTCTAACGAAGAAAGGTCACCTACTTGTCTCTCAGTAGCACATTGTGCTATCAAATTATCTATCTGCTTCTGTTTATCTATTACTCCATGTACTATATCTCGTGTAAAATCAAGATGGTTTTTGTCCAAGTCAGATTCTACCATAAGATGACCTAAAACATCATCCATATGATGTTTTGCTAAATCAATTTCAAACAATGTTTGGAGAGCTAAAGATCTGCTTTTACTTCTATTGCGCTTTAACCTGTTTGTTAATATTTCTGATTTTTGTGTTACACCCATTTCAGTTTTAACGACTATAATTCTAGTTTATCTACGCTTTGAACCGAATCAACGCTGAAAACTTTACAGTCGGAATTTATTCTCTTAACCATAGCTGCAAGCGCTTTGCCAGGTCCAAATTCTATGAACTCTGAAACTCCTGAATCTACCATATAATCAACAGATTGTTTCCAGTTAACGCAATTGCATAACTGATTGACCAACTCATTTTTAACCTGCTCTGATGTATCAAGTTTTTGAAAATTGGTATTCCCAACTATTGGAATCATTGGTTCATTAAAATCCATCACTGCAAGCGCCTTGATTAAGCCTTCTTTGGCAGGCTCCATTAGTCCCGAATGAAAAGCCCCAGCAACTTTTAACGGAATAACTTTTCTAGCTCCTCTCGCCATAGACATATCCAATGCCATTGCCACTTGTTTCTTCTCACCGCTTATTACGATTTGATTCGCAGTGTTTATATTCGAAACATAAGTCCCAGTTTGACTACTGATTTCTATCAAAGTGACTGCATCTAATCCCAAGACGGCTGCCATTGCGCCGGGCCTTAACTCACAAGCCTTTTGCATCAACTCTCCTCTTTTTTGAACTAATCTTGCTGTCTCAGATAAGTCTAATACGCCCGAAGCAACCAATGAAGTAAACTCGCCTAAGCTATGACCAGCTAAAAATGCAGGTTTTGGAACCCGTTGTAAAGAGTCTTCAGCGAACCTATAAGAAGCTATGCTTACCGTCATTATTGCTGGTTGCGCGTTAACAGTTTTCCTTAGCTCTTCTTCTGGCCCTTCAAAAATAATTTGGCTAAGCTTCCTTCCTAAGGCGTCATCTACTTCCTCAAACACATCTTTAACTAACGAAGAGGCTTTATACAGGTCAAACCCCATCCCAACAGACTGAGACCCTTGGCCTGGAAATAAGAAAGCGTATTTATTACTTGATTCTTGTTGGTTGCCCATAAATCAAAAACAGGTTTTTGTTTATTCGGCTTGTTCAACCGAAGTAACTTGTCTCCCATTGTAATACCCACATTCAGGACAAGCCCTATGTCCTTGCATATATGAATTACACTGTTTACATTGTACTAACGAAGGTGCCTTAATAGCAGCGTTAGCATTTTTATTTCGCTGCCTTCGTTTCGAATGTTTTTTCTTTGGTGGCATTTTTATTCACATCTCCTGTTTTCTTTCAATTATTCTTGTTGAGGATAAAATGTTCCACCCGCCATCCATTGAACCAGTATCACATTTACACATATTTGAATTAAGATTTGTTCCACACTCAACACATAGCCCTTTACATTGTACATCACAATTCCCATTTATTGGCATATTGATATCAATATATTGAACAACCATATCTGATATGTCTAGTATATTGTTAGCATCTATTAAATTAATTCCCGCATATTGGCCTGTGTCAACAGCGCGTTGATTGGTTACTCCATCTGCAGGAAACACTTCTTCTTCAATGTTAAAATCTACGTCAAATAGGAATTTATCCAAGCACCTCACGCATTCCATCTCTATTTTCGTCTCAATAAGAGCACTCACCCAAATTCCTTTATCCGTTCTCAAAAATTGACCTTTTCCAACCAAAGAAACGTCTTTCCCAGAAATTTTGGCTTGATCGTTAATATTTAAAGAACTAACAAATCCAATTCTTTGAAACAAAATTTCAGCCACGTTAAACTTCATGAATGTTTCCATTACAAATTATATTTCAATTGTCATTATTAGATATATTGTCGCGAACAAATTTTATAATTTCCTCGCTAGAAGTCCCTGGCCCAAATACTTCAGCTACCCCCATTTCTAAAAGATTAATCCTGTCTTGGTCCGGAATAATCCCGCCTACAATAACCGGTATATCACTAGCACCATTATTTTCAAGTTCTTCAAAAAGAACAGGAATCAAATCCATATGAGCGCCCGAAAGTATGCTTATTCCAATTAAATCAACGTCTTCTTCTAGCGCAGCCCTAGTTACCATCGATGGTGTTTGTCTAATGCCTGTATATATTATTTCCATGCCATTATCACGCAACATCCTGGCTATAATTTTGGCGCCTCTATCATGTCCGTCCAAACCTAATTTGGCAACAAGCACTCTCAACAATTTAGTTTCCATTAAATTTAACCTTCTTATTTCGATGAACTTGTTTCTATTAATTCAACCAAAACATTTCCTGTTGACTTAGGATGAATAAACGCAATCATTCCTTCAAGACCTTGTCTCGGTTGCTCATCTATTAATTTCACCTCGGCATTTTGCAATTGTTTAATAGATTTTTCAATGTTTTCAACCTCAAAACAAATATGGTGTATTCCTTCTCCCTTGTTCCTTATGAATTTAGCCACACCACTATCATTATCGACAGGCTGTATGAATTCTAAGCTAGTATTTCCTATATTAATCATAGCAGCTTTTACTTTTTGATCAGAAATTGTTTCTATTTTAGGTAAAGGTATACCAAACAAATTGACATACAAGTTTACACTTTCAACAATATTTTCGACTGCTATACACACATGATTTATTGATTTCGTTGTACAAATCGATTTAGAAGAAAATTCATTTTTATGTTGAGGCATGGCACTTCCAATTCAAACAATTTTATCGCCTAATCCGCTATTTTAAAGCGTCTCTCGAGATAATCATCCGCTGAACTTCGCTAGTTCCTTCATATATTTCTGTCACTTTCGAATCTCGATACAAACGTTCGGCAACCGTAGGAGCAAAATATCCCAGCCCTCCATGAATTTGAACGGCTTTATTAGCAGATTCAACTGCTACTTTGGAAGACATTAATTTTGCCATAGATGCTTCTTTAATATACTTAATATTACTATCTTTATACTCTGCAGCTTTGTATACCAACATCCTTGAAGCTTCTATTTCCGTTGCCATATCAGCAATCATCCACTGAATCGCCTGGAATTCGGATAATTTCCGCCCAAAAGCGCTTCTCTGCTTAGCATAAGACACAGAAACATCGTAAGCCGCTTGTGCTAAACCAACTCCCTGAGCTGCTATTCCTATTCTACTTCCATTAAGAATATCCATAAGGTTTTTAAATCCATCAACTCCTTCTCCTATTATGTTTTTTTTGGAAACTGGAGCGTTGCTAAATACCAATTCAGCAGTTGAAGAACCCTTCATGCCCATCTTGCCAGATTGAGGATTTATGATAAATCCATCTGTGCCTCTTTCTAGTATTATGCCCACAATGCCACTTCTGTTTAATTGGGGGTGTTTATTGGCTATTATGATAAAGATATCTGCTTCTTTAGCGTTGGTTGTATATAACTTAGTTCCGTTTAATACATATCCGTCCCCAATCTCGCTGAGAGAAGTAGTGATTCTTGCCGAATCACTACCGGCATCTGGCTCAGTTAGGCCAAATGCACCAATTGATTTTGCTGTAACCAAATCCGATAAATATTTAACCTTTTGTTCTTCAGTTCCATAAGTATTAATAAACTGTGTGCATAATGACAAATGTGCCAAAAAAATGACACTTGTTGATCCGCATCCTCTAGCTATTTCTTCCGCCACTATCGCTAACTGTTTGTTTGTTCCGCCTACCCCGCCATATTTTTCATCTATAGTCAGTCCAGTTAATCCAAGTTCAGCTAAACCCTCTATATTTTTTCTAGGAAATTTTCCTAAACAGTCAATTTCGGATGCATAAGGCTCGAGTTCATTAACAGCAAATCGCCTTACCTCTTTTTTTAAAAGCAAATCTTCATCTGAAACCATAAAGTCCGACATTGTTTTTCTTCTCCAAAATCTTAACTCTGCTAGATTAACACTAGTTGTGACGCATTAGCTTTTATATTCGGTTTAAAATGTTAGTTTTGACGCCCATACTCTCCAAATGTATTTCTCATGGCGTCCGATATTTCGCCCAAGGTGCAATATGTTTTAGCACAATCTAATATCGCCGGCATTATATTACCGTTGGTTTTTGATACTGTTTTCAGCCTAGCTAAACAATCATTTGCATTTTTGTTATCTCTGTCTTTTCGCAGCCTCTTTATTTTTTGTATTTGCCTGACTGTTTGTTTTTGGTCAATTATTTGAATTTTTTCTATTGGCGGCGTCGCAGATTTATATTTATTTACTCCGACGACAATTGAGTTTTCATTTTCAATTGATTTTTGATAACTGAATGCACTATCGTGTATTTCTTTAGATTGAAATCCTTCTTCAAGTGCCGTTACCGCCCCTCCCATTTCATCAATTTTTCTTATATATTCATTTACATCATTTTCAATTTGAGAAGTCAGCTTTTCAATATAATAAGACCCTCCTACTGGATCAGTTGTAGAAACGATTCCTGTTTCATAAGCCAATATCTGTTGCGTTCTAAGCGATAATTGCGCAGAGTCTTCAGTGGGCAATGCCAAAGCCTCATCTTTGGAATTTACATGTAGAGACTGGGTTCCTCCTAAAACAGCAGCTAGAGCCTGAATCGTTGTTCTTATTATATTATTGTCAGGCTGTTGAGCAGTTAAAGTAACGCCCGCGGTTTGAGTATGAAATCGTAGCCTAGCAGATCGATCGTCCTGTGATTTAAATCTTATTTTTATTATTTTTGCCCAAATTCTTCTAGCTGCTCTAAATTTGGCTATTTCTTCAAACAAATTACTTTGCGCAACAAAGAAAAATGAAATACGTGGTGCAAATTTATCAACATCAAGCCCAGCGGAGATCGCCGCCTCTACATACGCAATTGCGTTTGCAAAAGTGAATGCAAGTTCTTGAACTGCATTTGCTCCTGCTTCTCTTATGTGATATCCGCTAACGCTTATGGTATTCCAGTAAGGAACATTTGAAGTACAATATTCGAACACATCAGTTACAAGCCTCATAGATGCTTTCGGAGGATATATATATGTACCTCTCGCTATATACTCTTTTAAAATGTCATTTTGTATAGTTCCCTTAAGGGCTTTAGCAGGGACTCCTTTTTTCTTTGCCATTTCTATGTAAAAAGCTAATAGTATAGGGGCAGTTGAGTTGATAGTCATAGATGCACTGATATCTTCTACATTAATGCCTTCGAACAGGGTTTCCATATCTTGTAAGCTTGAGATAGAAACACCTGCTTTGCCAACCTCTCCAACCGCTAATTCATGGTCGGAATCATAACCCATTTGAGTAGGAAGATCGAATGCGACACTTAAACCTGTCTGTCCTTGTTGTAATAAATATCTATACCGTTTATTAGATTCTTCTGGAGAAGAAAATCCAGAGTATTGGCGCATAGTCCATAATCTTTTACTATACATCTCTCCATATATCCCCCTTGTGTAAGGATATTTTCCAGGAATTTCGCCGTGAATTTGTTCGTCAGGCAGGCAACTTGAATCAATTTCAAATGCTTTAACATTAGAAACATCTTCCTTTAAGTTTTTCTTTGGGTTTTGTGATTCAGTCATTATTTTTCTTTAACTATTTGTTCTGTCGGCAATATCGTTATTAACCTTTTCTCTTAAGTCCCTTATTAATTGTCCCAGTTCCGAAGTCGCGCCTGAGAAGTTATATTTTATCCATTTCAATATCAAATTGTTTGCCTGCGTTACCTCGGTAAGTGTCAGCACACATATTTCTCCGAAAGGCTTTAATTCATAGGTGTGAGTTGAAATTACTGACATATCCTCACTGACAGTATTACGGACCAGTTTTCTATTTCTTAAATGGGCAAAGGATTCCCACTCGATTTGTTGGCCATTCACGTCGGTTTCTTTCCAAATATCTCTTCCTTTACTATTAACAATTTTTTCTACCTTTACTAAACCATTTCTCCATAACGGCTGTGTTTCATAATCGGTTATAATTTGCCACAAATACTCGCTAGTAACGTTAAATTGTTCGGTCACCATGTATTTACTTGAGCCTGAAGATTGCCTCTTAAAAATCAGAACTGCAAAAGTAATAAAACTGATACAAAACATTGTTAATATAATTAACGTCATTTTCGCACTTCGCCCTATATTTTTTAACCTATAATTCTTCTAATCATGTTACAGTGTATGTTATAGAATTATACCAAAAGTTCAGTTTTATATTGGATTA
>CAYPYC010000001.1:0-6134 GCA_964414905.1 uncultured Dehalococcoidia bacterium | reverse complement strand
AACTATTTTTTTCTACAAAAATATTAGTTAATGAGAGATTACAATCATTACTAACTAATAACTAGGTGTACCGGTGGATAAACGCATCATTTCTGGAAATATTCAAGAAGATGAATTAATCAACGAGAAAAATCTCCGGCCAAAGAAGCTTTCTGAATATATAGGCCAAGACAAGATTAAAAGTAATTTGGAAATTTCTATTGCTGCTGCAAAAAAACGAGGGGACCCTCTTGATCATTCCTTAATATTCGGTCCTCCGGGAGTAGGGAAAACAACCCTTGCAAATATCATAGCATTAGAAATGAATGCTCAGCTTAAAACCACTTCTGGGCCAGCAATAGAAAAAGCTGGCGACCTTGTATCCATATTAACTGGGCTAAAAGAAGGCGACGTGCTTTTTATCGACGAAATACACAGATTGCCAAGGATAGTAGAAGAAATTCTTTACCCTGCATTGGAGGATCTTTTCGTAACATGGATGATAGATAAAGGAATGCGGGCTAGAAGCATGAATCTTTCAATAAAGCCTTTTTGCCTAATTGGCGCAACAACGCGATTTGGCATGGTAAGCAGCCCTTTACGAGACCGCTTTGGATCAGTGATCAGGCTAGATTTCTACGATGAAAATGCAATGATATTAATAGTAGAAAGATCTGCTAAAATCCTAGGTATTCCAGGCGATGTTAATGGGTTTACAGAAATTGCAAAACGGTCAAGAGGAACCCCTAGAATTGCGAATCGGTTATTGAGGCGTGTTAGGGACTATGCTCAAGTTAAAGGTAATAATAAAATTGATGAAAGCCTATCTAAAACAGCCCTTGATAAACTTGAGGTTGATGAATTAGGCCTAGATGATTGGGATGTTCTTATTTTAAAATCACTCATCGAAAAATTTGGGGGAGGTCCCGTAGGCCTGGAAACACTAGCCGCCTCGATCAGCGAAGATGCAGATACTATAACAGAAGTGTATGAACCATTTTTGTTACAAGTAGGGATGTTAGACAGAACCAGAAGCGGTCGAGTAGCAACCTTAAGGGCTTATAACCATCTTGGGTATAACCCACCCGCAAGTAAACAAGCACAACCGAACCTTCTCTAAAATCTCAAACATCGCATAGTTGGTTTACATACCAGACAATGACGCAAGGTTATTGTCATGAAGTAGTTTATATAAACCATTTTTGCCAACTAGTTCCTGGTGGGCGCCTTCTTCTACAACTTCACCATCTTTTAAGACAATTATCTTATCCGCATCCCTGATAGTTGAAAGACGATGGGCAATTATTATAGAGGTCCGACCAACAAGTAATTTACTTAAAGCTTTTTGAATCATTTGTTCTGTATGACTGTCAATATTGGCTGTAGCTTCATCCAAAATCAGTATTTTAGGGTCAGCTACTAGAGCTCTAGCGAAACTTATTAACTGGCGTTCGCCAAGGCTTAAATTAGACCCTCTCTCATCTAACATAGTGTTATAATGTTCAGGCAATTTCATTATTAAATCATGACACCCAACTGCTTGCGAAGCGGCCATCATTTCTTGTTCAGTAACTTCTTCATGCCTATATTTAATGTTTTCTCTTACTGTACCAGTGAAAATATACGGCTCTTGGAGCACTGATGCCATTTGGTTAATCATAGATTCTCGAGAAATATCTCTAATATCTTTTCCATCAATCAAAACAGCTCCGTTATTTCTGCCGACATCATAAAATCGTGAGAGCAATGAAACTAAAGTTGTTTTGCCAGCTCCAGTTGGGCCAACAATTGCATTCGTCGTTCCTGGTTTTATATGCAAATTTAATTTTTTTATGATTTCAGTTCGGCCATCATACGAAAAAGAAACATCTTTATATTCAACTTCACCATTAATGATTCCTATATCAGGCGCATCTTGTATATCAATCACATCAGACTTTTGATCCATCAACTCAAATATTCTTTCACCAGAAGTCATTGAGCGCTGTAACTGAGTATACTGCATAGTGACACTTCGGATTGGATCAAAAAACCTTTGTATATATAAAACAAAAGCTACAATTGAGCCAATCTGCATAGACCCTGACTGAGCAAAAATGGCCCCAAAAAATAAAGCAAGGGCTATAGAAACACCTGTCAAAAAATCCACTGGGGGAATCAATCCCGCTGATAATTTGGAAGCCCGTAACGAGGCGTTTTTGTTATCTTGGTTCAATGAATCAAACTGTCCCGCATTGTATCTTTGGCGGTTCATTGCCTGTACAACACGGACGCCTGATATATTCTGGTTTAAGTAGGAGTTTACTGCAGAAATAGCAGTTCTGCTGAAAACAAATCCTGTTTTTGCTCTTGGCTGCCAATACAACATTACTGCCACTAAACAAGGAATCACAATCATCGATATTAACCCTAGTTTCCAATTTAAAAGGAGGATTGCACCAATTATCCAAAAAAGCACTGCAAAATCAGCTAAACCAGTTACCAGCATAGAGAAAAATTCTCCTATTTGATAAACATCTCCTTGAACTCTTGAAATCAATCTGCCAATTTCCGTTTTATCAAAAAAGCCTAAAGATAGTTGCTGGATTTTTCCAAACATGTCTTTTTTCAACCTGTATAAAACATGCTGCCCAATCTTAACGCAGCTTATCTCCATGACCAATGAACAAAGACTATTAAAGAGCATGACTAAAACAAAGCCTATGCTCAAAAATATCAACCCATTCCACTTTCCTTTCACAATGTATTCATCGATAGCAATTTTTATCATAAAAGGCATAGCCGTTTGAGAAATCGACCATAAAGCAGTTGCTACAAGCGCTAAAATTACCAATCTAAGTTTGCCTTTAAGATATGGTATTAATCTTTTAACCACACTTGGTTTGTATACCGTTCCAAACAATTGGTCGTCATCTATTTTTATTTGTTGTTCTGTGTTCATTAGGCTGATATAACCGGTTGATGAGTTAGGTCCAATTCTGACATCTTCATATTTGCTGGTTTTAGCTGTAGATCATATATCTCTTTGTACATCCCATTTCTCTGAATTAGTTCTTCATGCTTGCCAGTTTCAACAATTTCACCATCAGCCATAACTAGGATTTTGTCAGCTTGGTGGACCGTGCTTAATCTATGAGCTATCACAAAAGTAGTCCTGTTTTCAGTAACTGATTTGAGCGCCACCCTAATATCTTCTTCAGTTTTAGCATCTACGCTTGAAGTAGAATCATCTAATATAAGAATGGGCGGGTCCAAAAGTATAGCTCTTGCTATAGAAATTCTCTGTCTCTGTCCCCCAGACAAAGTTGCTCCTCTTTCGCCTACTATAGTGTCATAGCCTTCAGGTAACGACAACACAAAGTCATGAAATTGCGCTGCGATTGATGCTTCTATTATTTCTTCCATTGCTGCGCCTGTCTTGCCATAGGCTATGTTGTCTTTTATTGACCCTTTAAACAGAAATACATCTTGCTGGACTAATCCAATGTTGTTCCGCAACGAATTAAGTGTGACATTGTTGATATCCATATCATCAATCTTTATCATCCCGGAGGACCTGTCATAAAACCTTGAGAGCAAACTCACCAATGTTGTTTTTCCACTTCCAGGCGGACCTACTAGCGCTATACTTTGTCCTGCTTTTACGTCTACAGATACATTTTTCAAAACGTTGTCTGTTCCATCAGCATATTTGAACCCAACCTTATCAAATGAAACGTTTCCTTTTGTTTTAGGCATATCAATTGCTAGAGGGTGTTCTTTTATACTTTGATCATTTTCAATTATTTTAAATACTCTTTCTGCTGCTGCTGAAGCCCTTGCAAAATTATTCACCATCATTCCAACGCTTCTTATTGGCAAATTAAGGATTTGAAAATAGAAGAGAAATTGTGCTAATTCACCAGCAGTCAATGTACTATTAATCACCCTATATCCTCCCAACAGCAAAATCACACCAATAAGGGTGAAAAAACTAGTATTGATTATCGTCATGTTTATAATTTGGAATTTTTCGGCTTTGACGCTGCCTGCAGCTACTTTAGCATTATAATGTTCAAATTTTGTTTCTTCGTGCTTTTCAGAACCAAATGCTTTAACTACTTTCATACCGCTTAGATTTTCCTGTAAAACAGTACTGCTATAGGCCATGTCTTTTTGCACTTGCAACCATATTCTTCTTAATCGCAACTTGATTCTTGATGAAATGAATCCTAGTATTGGCACAAAACAAATACTTACAATTCCTAAGATAAGGTCAATGGACATTAACATAAAAGGTACTGCTATAAAAAGTATCAAGAAATATAAGCTGCGAACTAATCCAACGTTTACAAACATCCTTATAGCTTCAACATCTGTTATTGCTATAGACATCAAGTTTCCCGTGTGCTGTTTGTCAAAAAAAGAAAAGCTGCGAGTTTGCACATGAGTATAAAACAATTTTCTCAAATCATAGACTGCATACTGACCCAGTGCTTCACCGAAATAGTTCTGTCCAAAAGCAAGTAGCCCTCTTAAGGCTGATAACAGGACTATAGAAATACATATCAGTGCCAGAGTATTCAACGCAACACTGCCACCTTCCAGTGCTTTTACAGTCCAATCGATAGCAACACCAAACATTTTAGGCAGTAGTAAATAAGCTACAGTAGCACCTATCATGCAAAGGTAGGCATAACATAATATCTTTTTATGTTTTAGAGCCATTTTTATGACTCGTAGCAATCGACTCATTAACTATGTTTCTCCGATCTTACATGAACCAGAACACTTACTGATTCTGGAGTTTTAAATAATAAAGCACTCAACATAAAACAACATTTTGCCGCCTAGGCAAGGCCTACGCAAGTATTATTGAGTTCTTTTTCTATAAATATCTTTCATGTATCAATCATGCAATGATAACAGGTAACGCATTATTATTCAAGAATTCTTTTTCATGAATCGGGGAGTGTCGCTGCAACTATTATTCACCCCAGTTTTATAAAAGGTTACATAATCAATCTTTTTACTTAATAAGCCGAATCAATCTTGTGGTAGTTTTTGCGATATATTTCTTTTCTGGTTTTCTTTAACTTTTTCTTTAAGTTTTTTTATTGCGGCATGTTGTATTGCCTTAACTGAGTTTACGTTTTTAGCCATTGCTTCTGCGGTTTCTTTTAATGAAAGATCCCCTATAAAACGTAAATTAACAACTTCTTTTTGAAGCTGAGTGAGATCATCTGTGTTCTTATAAATAACCTGAAACAAATCCCTATTATCCAAAAATTCGGAAATTTGTTCCCAGTTGGTTTCACCTATATAATCTCGTTCTTTGATCGATTCTGTATTTCTACGAGATTTGTTACGATAATAATCAATAACCAAGTTGCTCGCTATCCTAAATAACCAAGATGAAAATCCAATTCCTTTCCACTGAAAATTTGCTATTGACTGTATCATCCTCAGAAACACTTCATTGGTTATATCTTCTGCATCTGCATGATTCCCGCATTTAAAAAACACATACCTATATATTTTGTCGCGAAATCCTCCATAAAGCTTCGTTAAAGCGTCTTTATCGCCAGCACGTGCTTTATTCACAAGTGCTTCAATCAATTCCGTATTTTTTATCTGCTCTTTCATGTGGACTTAAGTACATTCACATTTTATAGTAGCTTCTTTACATTTGTACCTTTAAATTATATACGCCACTACTTGGTTTTTGAATTTCTATACAGCGAGTTCTACAAAAACTATGAAATATTTCACAATTAAACCTATAACTTCTGGTGATTTCGAAATCTTGGAGAAAATTGACAAGTCAATATTTCCACTAAAATCGCAACAAACTACATTTTCAACAACACAAACCAGCCAAAATATAATTTGTTATGTTGCTCATTCTTTATCAAAAACAGAAACAAAACATTCATTTCATCCCGTTGGCTATATAAATGTTTTATTCACCAACATTGAATCCGAAATACTTTCGTTTGCCGTTGCTGAGAACTATAGGGGTTATGGCATAGGCAAAGGTTTAATTGCATTAACGCTGAAAAAACTGATTGCTTCTGATTGCCAATCTGTGTTCTTAGAGGTAAGAAACTCCAACAAAGCCGCGAAGGGTATTTACTCAAAATTTGGTTTCTCGAAAATTGGAGTTCGCCCACATT